>CAZASC010000067.1:11605-18939 GCA_964487695.1 uncultured Victivallales bacterium | reverse complement strand
CTAGCCATCTACATCAATTGGATAAGGTATGTGTTATATGGGTCTCCCGACGATCCCGGAATGCCGACCGATCCGCCGCTGCCTCCTGATGATATGTGAATGGAGACTTGTAACGTCATATCGAGCTATCATTGAGCTTTCCCTCGCATTTCGTTGCCTGTTTTTCGACTCCCGAAAGCCGCAGAGCTCCGGAAAACCACTTGACTTAGATACATGTCTCCTGCAACATCACGCGTCTATTGTTTGGCGCTTAATACGCGAAATTCTAATGGTGTTTTTGTGTGTGGTGACTGCGAGGTGGAGCAATGCCGGCTTCTCAAAATGACAATCAATCCGACTCTGCAAAACGCTGGTATCTGAAGATTGAGGATGGCTCCGTATTCGGCCCCGTTGACCAGGCCGAACTCGTCCATTGGGCGGAACAAGGCAGAGTCGCTCCCGGCAACTATCTGTCCCAAAATCAGAATGACTGGCTGCATGCGGAAACCATCTCGTTTCTGCACATGATCTGGAAAGTCAAATTGGACGACGGTTCTTTTTACGGACCGCTGAACATCAAATCCCTTGCGGAACTTATCCAGGATGGCACGGTATCGCCCAAAGCGAAACTGATCAATACTCTCACAGGCGAAACCTCCACCGCCGACACGCTGCCGGAAATTCTCGGGCAGGCAAAACCTGTGACAGCGCCACAGCCTCCGCCGATTCCAGCAGAACAAGCCGCCCAACCCGCCGCGCAAAGCGCTTCCCAACCGAAGCCCGAACTCGCTTCGACCCAGAAACTGGATACAGAGGCTGAGGAGCCAGCCGCCAAGGAAGCCAATGCCGTCTTCGCCAAGCGCATTGACGAGATACAGACACAGGTAAGCGCCGCCTCCGAGGCAATGCAGGCGACGATTGTGGCCGGCGAAGCCGAGAGACAGCGCCTCGACACTCTGAAGAAGACAAACGAGGAGGCCGCCGCAAAGCTCCAGAAAACAACAGAAGATCTGGGCAAACAGAAGGACATGGCGGCAGAAAGCCTGAAGAAAACACAGGACCAGCTTGCATCGCTCGAGGCGCAGCATCTCGCCAACATGCGCGCAGAAAACGACCAGAAGACGGCGCAACTTACCCAGGAAGCGCGAGAGAAGGAAGCGGAGCTCCTCAAGCAAGCAGAGAAGCTGCAGCAAGAAACCGTGAAAGCCGCGGCAGCCCTCGCACAGGCGGAAGAGGAACTCAAGAATCAATCCTCTGCCTATCAGGAGCTTCAACAGCAAAGCCAGATACGGGAGAAGGAAGTTCAAGCACGGCTGGAGGAGATCACAAAGGGATCGGAAGCGATTGCCGGACAACTCAACGCCGCGCTCAAGGAACTGGAAGTCGAACGATCAGGACATTCGGTCACGAAAGCAGAGATAGCCAAAAAAGCGGAAGAGCTTGCCGCCCGCATCGAACAGCTTCAGAAGGAAGAACAGGATGCCTCTTCCAGACTCAAGGAGACCGACAACGAGCTCAAAAAACAATCTGAGAGCTACCGGGTGCTCGAACAGCAGGCACAGGCGAGGGAACAGGAGCTCCACTCCCAAATCGAGAAGATAAAGCAGGAATCGATCGCCGCGTCACAGCAACTTCAAAATACGCACAAAGAGCTTGAGGAAGAAAGGGCGCGTTCGCTCCAGGCATTGGCCGAAGCCGGAAAGAGGGAAGCCGGGCTTTCGGCCCGCGTCGAGCAACTCGCCACCGAGTTCGAGAACACAAAACTTCGGCTCGATGCCGAAAGTCAGCGTGCCGATGCCCTGCTCAAGGAACGTAAAGCGGACGCAGACGCGCTAGCAAATGCGGACTCCCAACTAGCCAAGTCCAATGAGGCACTTCGCCAGATGGACGCGCAAAACAAGGCCCGCGAGACACTGTTCAACGAACTCCAGACCAAAGTAAGCAGTCTTGCGGACGAGTTTGAGAATACGAAGCGCCAGCTTGAATCTGAAAAACAGCGTTCAGATGCTTTACTCAAACAGGAGCAGTCGAAAGAGAGCCAGCATAAAAGACAAATCGAACTGTTCCAGCATCTGCTCATGGAAGAGCGCGCGAACATCGAGAAAGACCTCGACGTTGAGAAATCCGTTCTGAATGCAGTCAGAGACGCATATGCGGCAAAGGAAAAAGCAACCCAGGAACGCATATCTCACCTTGTCGCCTTTGCCGGACCGGATGCCACCAGGCAGCAGGCGATGCTCGAAAAACGGTTGGTTGCGCTCGGCCATGCTGATGAGATCGACGCCGCGCTGACGCGCGAACGAAATGAACGCCGGACACTGGAACAGACTTCGAGGGAAAAAGAAGCAGATTATCAGCGGCAGGTTCAACAGGCACTTTCGGAGAAGGAATCCTACGAAATAAGAGTCGTTCATGCCGAACAGGAACTCGCGCAGCAGAGGGCGGTCATTGACGAACTGAAGGGCCGCAGCCAGAAAACGGACAAGGAATTGTCATTCCGTCTGGACCAAATGCAGGATGAGAGCCGCAATATCGCAAAGAAACTTGCGGAGAGCCAGTTGCTACTCGACGAAATGACCAAGCTTAGAGACGATGCTCTCAGCGATGCCAAGCGCAAGGAGGAGGAACTTAACCAGCAAATCGCGCTGCAGAAACGGACCAATGATGAAACCCGCGAGCGCGAAAACCAGCTCACCGCCCGTCTTGACGAGATCGAACACCAGCATATGGCCGCCACCACCAAACTTGACCAGTCTGAGTGGGAGTCTACACAGAAGGAAACAGCACTTTTAAATGAAGTAGAGAGCCTCAAGAAGGACAAGGTCAATCTCGATCAAAATATCGAGCAGATGCATAAAGAGGCAAATGAAGCCGCCATGGCCCTTGACCACGAACGACAGGAACTTGCCAGGCTTACAAGCCTTTACGAGTCTGCGGAAGTTAATGTGCAGGAAAAGGAATATGCGCTAAAGCAGCATGTCGAACATCTTCAGAAGGAATATGACTCCGTCGTTGACCAGTTGAAGAAAGCCAAGGAAGCGCTCGATAAGGAGAAGACGCTTGGCGTCGAAATGGAGAAGAAATCCGAGGACGCCAAACTCGGCCTGTCACAAACGGTGGAAACGCTGACACAGAAGGTCGAGCTGGCCAACGAAGCGCGCAGGCGCGTGGAACATGAACTTCAGAACCAGAAAGAGATCGTCCGATCCATAAAGGAAGAGCTGGTTCGCAAGGACGATGAAGTCAAACAGCGCATGGAGCGCATGTCCCTTGATCAACAGTCGCTGACGGAAAAACTTCAGCGAGAAACAGCCAGGGTTGAGGAGATCAGGAACACACTCAAGCAGAAAGACCAGGAAATCTCCGAGCTTAAGAAGCTCTACGAGTCCGCGCATGAGCAGGCCGACCGTGACCAGGAGGCTTCCCTGAAACTGGTCCATGAAACGCAGGAGAAAGCCAAAGCGATCTCACAGGCGACGGAACAGGCGCAACGGCAACTGGCGGTGGAAAAAGCCCATACGCTCCAGAAAAACGAGGAGCTTGAACGCCAGAGAAAAGCCCTGCAGGAAGAACAGAAATTGCGCCGCTCCAAGGAACAGGAGCTGGGCCAGATCCGCAAACAATTGGAAGAAGAAAAGCTTCGCAACGGCCAGCGCGACGAGCAGCTAGCCGCATCCAAATCGCAATATGACGAAGAACTCTCCAGAAGAAGAGCCATGGAAGAGACGGTGGCCAAACTCGAGAAAACCGTCAAAGACGCAGAGGACCGCTGTCACCAGCTTGAGCAGGAGCTCGAACAGGAAAGGACGATTTTCAACGAAAACCAGACGCGCGCCCAGCGCGATCAGGAAGAGTTGGCCCAACGTCTGACCCAGGCGCAGGACGAACTGCGCACAACGGCAATCAAGCTGGACGAGGCCATGCAGGAGCTCGATCAGAACAAGCTTATGCTCGAAGACGAACGTACGCGAAACCACCATCGCGAGGAGGATCTTCAAAGCCAGGCCGACCAGATGCAGAAGGAACTGCAATCGCTGAACGCCGAGCTTGAGCAGACCACCCAGGAGTTCGAACAGCAGAAAATGCTTGGAGAAGACGAGCAGGAAAGAAACCGTCTCAAGATCGAAAGTCTGGAGCAGCAGGTCGAACAACTCCAGAGGGAACGTGAAGGCATCTCGGTCCGGCTCGAACAGCAAAAGAAGTTTTATGATGAAGAAAGGGAACAGCGCCGCCTCAGGGAGAACGAACTTCTGCAGCAAAGAAAGGCGCTTCAGGACATCACCGGCACGCTGCGGCAAAAAGACCAGACAGTTGCGCAGCAGAAGAAGCTCTATGACGACGAATGCGCCCGCTGGAAACAGAAAGAGCAGGTCCTCACGCGCAGAATTGACCAGCTCCAGCAGGATTGGAGATCTGCCTCCAGCAAGCTCGAACAGGCACAGAGGGAAGTACTTCAGCAAAGGAAGTTCGTGCAAGCTGACCAGACCAAGTCATCCATTCATATGCGACAGGATATCTCCCGGCGCGTAGCCATTCCCGAAAAGGAAGTGTTTGTGGAACGCGAAAAACCTGCCATCCCACTCGCGACTCTTGAGGCTCAGGCCGAGAAGGAAGTGCTTGAATGGCAGTCCACTGCCGCAAACGGCGAACAAAAGGTTGAAACGAAGAATGTTCCGCCCAGCCAGGTTCCGCCGAAGACTCAGCCTGCGCCCCTGCCACCGGTAAACAAGACGTCATTTCGGGCAAAGCCGTGGATGATGAAATTGAAGTAGAATCACGAATTCTCAATACAGAATGAACTCAATCCCTCCCAAGTTGTTGCTGAGTCAACTTAAACATCTCTCTACGAAACCGGGCGGCACGGCCAAACCGGCGGCGATATTGGAACCGCCAGCCGCTGAACCAGATTCAACCGTGCAGTTGGATATCGAGGCTCCTGCATCCAATGACATGGAGATAACATCGCTGGCTCCCGATAAATCGCCAGTTAAGCCCCAGCCATCAGCGCCGGAAAAGCCGCAGGAATCGCTCCCTGTTCTACAGGCCTTTCAGCAGTTTCTCGACGTTGAGCGAAAGCGTACAAGGACCCGCATGATAACCCTGACGCTCGTTTTCATTGCGGTCTTTGTCGTCATTGCCGCCATCAGTCTCACCGTTGCGCTAACCTATACGAGACAACTCAGGAAGGACTTCCTGGACATGAAGGATCAGGTGGCCGTTACACAACAGGACGCACAGAAAGTAAACAACGACACAAGAACGGCGTTGCAGACTTTCGAGACAGAAGCCTCAAAACTTCGCGGGGATGTGTTGAGCGTGTCTGACAGCACGGCTGCGATAAAGTCCCGCACGGAGAGTTATGATGCGGCATTAGGCAAGCTCAGCGAAACGGTTAATTCACTGGTGATACAGAACGACGCGCTGAGAAGCGATATGGCAAGATTCAAGAATCCACAGCAGACTGAGCCGGAGCCACTGCGCTATCAGTCCATAAGAGAATCCAAGCAACCGCAACCGGCAGAAACCGACAGGAGTCCATCCACAATCGTCATGCCGATTGTGCCGAGGGGAATGACTAATGCTGTGGCGTGGCGGATTCCTCTTCCGGAATAAAGAGTTTCTGCCCCACTTTTATCGAGTTGGCATTCTTTAGACCATTTGCTTCGATTATTACACCCGGTTTCACCTTGTAGGCTGTGGCAATTGCCGAGAGACTTTCACCTTGCTGAACAACGTGCTCCCGTCCCGTTTGCGAGCGGGCCTTTGGCTGGGATGGAGATCCGGCGCGAAGCGCCTCCGATACATTCTTCGCCACACCATCAATTATCTCCTGCTTGAACTTGACCATCGAGGCATCGTTGGCTTTCAGGTTTTGCTCTGCGGCCGCCATTGTCTCCTTCGCCTCTCGATTTTCGTTCTCCACAGACACGCGCAGCAGACTCATCTCTTTCTCGAGATATTCCTGCCTGACTTCAATGGCCTTGATTCTCTCATCGAGTGTCTCCAGTGTGGCCTTTGTATTGTCCTCGGCTATTCTTTGAGTCTCGACTTGGGTTTGTACGGATTGGTTCCGCCGATCGTCGAGCGTCGCGCAACCGGCCAGCAGCAAAGGAACAATCAAAATCAATGGTGTCAAATATTTCATGCTTGAAATGTTTAGCACACGCACTTGACTGTCTCAATCCATTTTTTCGCGATCTTTCTTCTTGCCCATTTTACCCGCCAGCCGCTAGTCTCCGGCGCATGTCCATACCAATTTATCCGCTGCTTTTTGCACCTGTTTACAAGGACTACCTCTGGGGAGGAGGCAGGATACCGCGTTTTTTCAGGAATAAGCCGGGCCATGCCGGAACCTGCGCCGAGTCGTGGGAAATAGCGGACAGGCCGGAAGGAATGAGCATCGTAACCAACGGACCGGCAAAAGGAAAATCGCTTCACGCGCTGGTGGAAACCCTGGGACAACGCCTTGTTGGAACCGCCGCCAAATCGAAGGTCTTCCCCTTGCTGATCAAGATCATTGACGCACGAGAGAGGCTCAGCGTTCAGGTTCATCCTGACGAGCATACCGCAGTGGCATGCAACGGCGAGGCAAAGACGGAAATGTGGTATGCGCTGGCGGCTGAGCATGGCGCCCATGTCTTCGCCGGCTTTTTGCCAGGAACGGACCGAAATAGCTTTGAAACCGCGCTGACCGCAAAACGTGTGGAGAAAGTTCTTCGCGATCTGCCGATAACAATTGACGAAGCAATATTTATCCCGGGCGGTCGTGTTCATGCTATTGGCGAAGGCTGCCTCCTCCTGGAAGTCCAGCAAAACTCGAACACAACCTACCGTGTTCACGACTGGGACAGAGTTGACAAGGACGGCAAACCAAGGGAATTACACCTTGAAAAGGCCCTGCAAGTGATCAATTGGACGGATGACAATGCCGGGATTGTCAAACCGCAAAAGTTGTCTGACGAAGGCGGGAATAATATCTGGCAAATCGTCCAATGTCCGTTCTTCAATGTAGTCCGGATTGATCTCAAGAAGAAGCTTGTTGTGAGGAACGATGGCCTCAGCTTCCATGTTTTATTTGTCGCGGAAGGACAAATGAAAGTTGAAGCAAACGGAGTGGTCGAAAATATCAGCGCCGGCACGTCATGCCTGATTCCCGCCGCGCTCGAAACCTATTCTATCACGCCGGTGAGTGGAGCTGCTACGGTGATAAGGACGACGCTTGTCTGAGATTTGATTCTGCAGAAAACATCCGCCCTCACGGAGCGGCTGCAGAATACAGAAAAATGCCCAGCTTATGCTCCGCAGCCGCCGCGAACATTCGGGCGGACTCCGGTGGTTTTCAGCAGAATCAGAAT
>CAZASC010000067.1:0-11505 GCA_964487695.1 uncultured Victivallales bacterium | reverse complement strand
TTTCAGCGTAAATCCCAGTTTACCATTCATCCGCATTTGGCCATCTTTTCAGAGATCATAGAGCGTGCTATCGCGTTGGGGTGCTCGAGTTTTGCCTTCTTTAGCGGGGCCTTTTCCGCCTTTTTCGGGTAGTATGAAGGGTTCGTCTTCGCCTTCCAGTAATGCGCCCATTTCAGATTCGATTTTTTCTGGATCTTCGCCGGCTTCCAACCTTCCAAGCGCCTGCTCCATGGAGTTGCCAAACTTCATGCCTGTTGCGCTGGAGAATTTGCGCATCAACTGGGCTGCCTGCCTGGGATCGTCCTGATTCATTTTCTCGGCCTCGCCTGCGAGGGCTGTGATTGCTTTTTCCATTTTGCTTTCGTCTATGTTGCCAAGATCACCCATGCCACCTTTCATTCCGCCATCGCCAGTTTCTTCGGCATGTTTGCCGGTTTCGGCAAAAAGCGAAACCTGACGCGCAAGCTTCCGTTTCTTGCATTTAGGGCACGTTGGAGTCTTTGCGGTATTCACCGTTCTGGAGAAGAAATTGAAGACCGTATTACAATCTGAACAGAAGAATTCATATATGGGCATAGCGGGACACTCCTTATTTCACTTCCGATGTACAAACCAGAAACAACGCCGCGTGAGGTCACGCGGACTGCGTGCATTCACTTTGCGGGCCGGGTTGTCACCTGACCCGGCATTGCATCTCTCTCCAATGCAACGCCATCTGACTTAGTGACCTGTCCTATAACCAAATCGGCAAGTCTCTCTGCCGCGTCAGAAATGCCGATATTTTTCATTTGTATCTTCATCTTGTCAAGCCGTTCTCTGTTTTCCATGCATTTGTCGATATATTCCATAAGGTATTCCGGAGAGACGTTCTTCTCTTCCATCACGTCCGCTGCACCTGCCTCCTCCAGCACTCGCGCATTCTTCATCTGGTGATCGCGCCTGGCCGACGGCAACGGGACAAACAAGGCGGGAATGCCACGTATCGCCAGCTCCATGCATGCGCCAGCGCCGGAGCGGCAAATCGCAATATCAGCTGCGTTGTAAGCTTTATTCATGTCCTTTAGAAACCCAAGAACCAATGCAGGGACATCGCATCGGTCATACGTCACTTTTACCAACGATTCATTCTTCTCACCCGTCAGATGAATGACTTGCACAGGCGCTCCAGTTCGATGAAGCATGCACAACGCCGCTGAAGTTATTTCGTTGAGCCTCCTGGCGCCCTGACTTCCACCCATCACAAGAACAGTGAACTTGCCATCTTTCCTGATCAAGCCTTCCTCAAACCGCGCGTCGGTCGCGGCGCGCACGGGAAGTCTGGTCACAATAATGTGCTTATGCCGAAAATATTGAGAAGCCGATGGAAACGTTATCGCGATCGCGGAGGCGAATCTTGCGAGAAATGAAACCGCCCGGCCCGGTATCGCGTTCGCTTCGTGCAAAACGACCGGAATGCCAAGATTCCAGGCTGCAATAACCGGACCGACGGAAGCGTAGCTGCCCATAGCCAGCAGAACATCCGGCGGATTTTCCCTCATCCGTTTCCTGCACCTGAGAATGTTCCCGATGAAACGGATGGCGATGCCGATGGAACGCAGGGAGATTGCCGATGGAAAGCCTTCGGCCTTGACGGTAACGATCGGGCCGTCCCAATTTTCGATTGAGACATTTTCAACTTCCCTGCCCGAAAGCCATAGCGAGACAACGACGCCCCTTTTCCTCAGCGCCTGTGCCGTCGCCAAGCCGGGGAAAATATGACCACCTGTGCCTCCGCATGCTATTGCAATATTCATGGCTGCTTTCCTGTGAAATGTCCACAAGTTACGCGCTAACAGGACCCAGTCAAGCTAACGTTCGTCAGAATTACTGCGTACGAGCTTGCCCTGTTTTTCACTTCGTGCTAAACATTCACCGTTTTTAATGCTGCCGGGTCGGCATGGTTGGACAGATTGGACTTCTTATGAAACTACCGGGGTTTGACATTCTCGATAAGATCGGCGAGGGAGGAACGGCTGTTGTCTGGAAAGCATACCAGGTATCTCTTGACCGCATCGTTGCCATAAAGATTCTCAAGCCCGAATTCGCCGGAAGCAGCAGAGACGTTACGGATTTTATCCGCGAAGCCAGGGCGGCCGCGAAGTTCAAACATCCTTCCGTGGTCCAGGTTTACGACGTTTCTGAACAAAAGGGCGTTTACTATTTCGTCATGGAATACGTCGGTGGGCCCAGCATCGCCACGATCATTGATGAACAGCGGACCGTGCCACAAAAGAACGCACTGAAAGTGGCGCAAAGTGTCGCAAAGGCCCTGGAAAGCGCCTGGGACAAATCACGTCTTATTCACCGTGACATCAAGCCCGACAATATCATGCTGGACGATGACGACACTGTAAAACTTGCCGACCTCGGCCTGGCAAGGAAGGGTGGAGCACAAAGCGCGGCGACAGCGGACAGCGAAGGAATGGTCGAAGGCACGCCCAACTACATGTCGCCCGAACAAGCTCGCAACACTGACAAGCTAGATTGCAGAACCGACATGTACAGCCTGGGCGCGACTCTTTACCACATGCTTACAGGCACACCACCTTTCGACGGTTATGAACCCACGGAAACGTTGTCCTTGCACATGAATGGACACATCCCCAACCCGCGCGACATCAATCCGGCCGTGACACCGGCCATGGCGCAGTTCATCACCAAGCTGATGATGAAGGAGTCGCGGGACCGATACGCAACATGGTCAAACGTGTTGACCGATATAAAGAAGGTTTCCACGAACCGCATTCTGGTCATCAAGAAGCGGCCCGACGCCGACAGTACGATCTCGGAACCTGAACACAAAAACTATGCCTCGGACATTGACAATAATTCTGTGGCGCCTATACCGCTGTGGTTTTCAGCCGCAGCGTGGCTTATTCTATTCGCATGGTGGGGAACGTATGTCGTTTCCGAACTAAAGCTCCCTCCTCTCCCTCCGCGCCAAACGACAAGACCGTTGCCTGCCACGCACTCTCCTGCAAGCCCAACGGCTGCGACTCCAATACCGCCAGCAGCCGTGCCGCAACCGACTCCGCCGGCAGCCGCGGCCAAACCGGCCGAAAAGACGCCCGACAAGCCAGTCGAACAGCCAACTCAATCAGAAACAAACTCCGCATCCGCGACACCGGCAACCCAAATTGACGAGAAGGATCAGATGGAGTTTCTCGGAATGAAGGTTTCCGACTGTCTCCTGTCAGAAGACTTTGCCGGAGCGCAAGCATTGCTTCAGCAGGAAAAAGGCAAGCCTCATACTGAGGAGGCGCTCGCCAAAATAGAAGAACTCAAGACGTTTGTCCGCGACATCTCGAATATGCCGACACTCATTGAAAACGCGTTTCGGATGAAACTCAGCGAGCAAAAAGAAATCGAAGTAGTTATCAACAAACAAAGACGTCAACTATTGATTCGCGCAATCTCCAACGGTATTGTCTATGCCGCAACGGTCGGCACTAACGAGGAATCCGTCAGTTTCACATTGTCTCAGCTTGATCCTCTCGAACGCAACCGCTGGCTGGCCGCCGATAAAACACCGGCAAAATGCGCTATGAAATTCATACTTTTCATGAAAGCAAAAGACTATCGTTCCGCCAAAGCGCTAGCCGCAAATTGCGAACCGCTCGCGGGATGCTTCTCGAAGGAAATCGATTCCACATCCCAAGCGCGGCAATGAACAAGTCCGAAGCCAGTAAACGGATTCTGACTCTTCGTCGTGACCTGAACAGGCACAATCACCTCTACTATGTCGAAGCCAGACCCGATATTTCCGATCAGGCATATGATGCCATCTACGACGAACTCAAGCGAATCGAGGCGGAATTTCCCGATCTTGTAACCCTCGATTCACCCACACGACGCGTTGGCGGTGCGCCGCTAAAGGAGTTTCGATCTGTACACCACATCAAGCCGATGCTTTCGCTAGAAAAGGCAGAGGACATGCGCGAGCTCCAGCTTTACGAGACGCGGGTTCGCAAAGCATTGGAAGGCGCAAATGTCGAATATGTCGTCGAGCCAAAGATTGACGGTGTATCAATAGGTTTGCACTACGAGAAAGGACTCTTCGTTTTAGGCGTGACAAGAGGCGATGGAGCAACTGGTGATGACATTACCGCCAACCTGCGAACCATAAGAGACATTCCGCTCAACCTCGGCGCGTCCACAGAGCATCCCCGGCTCGTTGAGATTCGCGGCGAAGTATACATGACAGAGCAAGACTTGCTTATATTGAATCGGGAACTCATTACCGCCGGACAAAAACCCTTTGAAAATACCCGCAATGCCACCGCGGGATCATTAAAACAGCTTGACCCGGCAATAGTCGCCAAGCGGCGTCTCCATGGCGTTTTCTATGCCATTGGCGCAACTGAAGGTATCTCGTTCCAAAATCACATCGAGGAGCTGGAGTATATCGAAGCATCCGGATTGCCAACGCCACAGGCATACAAAACATGTTCAACCATGGATGAAGCAGTTAAACTCGCCGAGGAGATAAAACGGCAATCGGACATTTTGCCGTATGAGATTGACGGCGCAGTTTTCAAAATCAACGACGCTAAACAAAGAGACGTGCTCGGATTCACAGCAAAGGCGCCGGTTTCGGCCATCGCCTACAAGCCGAAACACTGGTTCAAGCGAACCCAGACCGTGTTAAACGGCATAACCGTGCAAGTGGGCAGGACCGGCGTCCTTACTCCTGTGGCCGAATTGGAACCTGTGAAGCTTGAGGGCACCACAATTTCCCGCGCCACTCTTCACAATGAAGACGAGATTGTGAAGAAGGACATTCGCATCGGGGACACTGTGACCATCGAAAGAGCCGGCAAAGTTATCCCCGCGGTTGTCGAAGTGATCCATGAAAAGCGTCCCAAGGGAACCGAGCGTTTCGATCTTATGAAATATGTGAAGGGTAAGTGCCCCGCATGCGGCGCTCCGGTAAGACGGGACCCAGAGTTTGTGGCGTGGCGCTGCGAAAATCTGCAATGTCCGGCTCAACATACCCGACGCATCGAGCATTTCGCCAGCCGCGGCGCCCTCAACATCGAAGGACTGGGCGAAGTCGTTGCGGACGCTCTTGTGGCCCAAGACATTTGCCACGAGCCGCTTGACCTGTTCAATCTCACCGCATCTCGTCTGTCATCGCTGAATCTTGGGACCGCTCAGGAGTCACGGATACTGGGAGAAAAGAATGCCGCTAAGATCATCGAAGCCTTGGAGAAAAGCCGGACACTGCCCTTGAGCCGGTGGCTGTACGCCCTCGGCATCCCGGATATAGGAGAGACGACCGCGCACGAAATCGCTCTCGTGCACAAGAGCTTTGACGAGATCGCGCATTCGCCAATTCTGAAGGCAAGGAAGCTTCTTGCTGAGAAAGGTGAGGAATCGAAGCGGATAAGCCCGCGCTCGCGGGATAATCCGCCCGGAAACGAAGCCGAGAAACAGCACCGGCAGAAGCTGTATGTCCAGCTCAAGGCGGAAATCGTGGAACTGGAATCGGCGCTGAAGCCCATGAATTTGGACAAAGTGGGACCAGTCGCGGCGACAAGCATTCTGGACTATTTTACTTCCGCGCATGGTAGCGCAGTTCTAGAACTTCTGAAGAAACTCGGCATATCGCCTGGTTCAGGCCCTGCGATCACCGACGGCCAAGCCAGATGGAGCGACCAAATCAGAGGCAAGATCTTTGTGTTGACTGGCACTCTGAAATCCATGTCCAGAGGCGAAGCCACCGAGCTTCTCCGGGAGCGTGGTAGCACTGTAACAAACTCCGTAAGCTCTCAAACTGATTTTCTTGTCGTTGGCGAAAACCCTGGAAACGAGAAAACGCTGGAAGCCAAGGTACACCAAACCAAAATCATCGAAGAGACTGACTTATTGAAACTGCTTGGAACGGAAATGTCATCCAAAAAGCCGGCGTCGCGACAACAGGAACTCTTCTAACATTCGCCTAATCTTTCGGCGTTGCGCTTACCGTGGCTTTGCCGTCAGCGCCTATGGCGACCACGATATCGGCCTGTGTCATCTTCTGGTCAACCGCGCTCTTAAGTTGAATCTTCTGCTCCATTGGAGTACCGCCTTTTACAAACAAGGTCCATTTGGCTGTTTCCGCCAATTCGGCATTGCACTCGAGAGGCTTGGACTCTGTGCCGGGCATGAGCTTTGTCACTTTGAAACCGAACTTCTCGGAAACGATCAGTTCTCCGTTAATTGGTCTCGTGCCTTCGTTGCGAACCGTGATGGTATATGACGGAGGTTTCGAGCATCCGCACAGCAATGCGCCGGCAGCCAGTACACAAATCAGCATGGCACTTGCAACATTGCAGTTTTTCCTCAAAATGTCATATTTCATCATTCTCATGGCCTGCCCTCCAAAACTGTAACAGTTCGCGCATTATTACCCGTCGCGCGTCCACTTGACAAGCAATCAGTCTGGGCCCGACGGGAATCTTTTTCCGATTTATTGGATTGATTCTTTACGACCGTTATGGCCAAATCTGCGCCCCAAGTTGCCGGAGTGCGAATGTGATTATGTGTTTCACGCGAGGAGACAAGGAGAAGCTATGTCATCAATATCGACGAACAACAAAGAGCTGATCTCATGGGTTGAGGAAGTTACGAAACTGTGCAAGCCGGCGAAGATCCATTGGTGCGACGGCTCTCGCTCCGAATACAAGTCGCTTTGCGATGAAATGGTGAAACATGGAACATTTACGCCGCTCAACGAGAAGCTGAGACCGGGCTGCTATCTCGCTCGCTCGCATGTCAGCGACGTGGCACGTGTGGAGGAGCGTACATATATATGCTCAGCGAAACAGGAAGATGCCGGGCCAACGAATAACTGGACTGAACCAGTCGAAATGCGAAAGAAGCTGAAGGACATGTTCACCGGCGCCATGGAAGGCAGAACCTTGTATGTCATCCCCTATTCCATGGGACCGCTGAGATCGCCCATCGCCAAGGTCGGAATAGAGCTTACAGATTCGCCTTATGTAGTAGTCAACATGGGCATTATGACGCGCATGGGCAACGCCGTTCTCGACAAGCTCGGAGCTGACGGGAAATTCGTGCGCTGCCTGCACTCCGTTGGCGCGCCGTTGAAGCCGGGCCAGAAGGATGTTCCGTGGCCGTGCGAACCCGATCCGACGAAAAAATACATCGTCCATTTCCCTGAAGAACCCTCAATATGGTCATACGGTTCTGGCTATGGCGGAAATGCGCTGCTTGGAAAGAAATGCCTCGCTTTACGCGTCGCTTCCGTGCTGGCGCGCAAAGAGGGCTGGCTTGCCGAACATATGGTGATACTCGCGCTGACGTCGCCGAAGGGAAAGAAACATTATATCTGCGCAGCCTTCCCGAGCGCCTGCGGAAAAACCAACCTGGCGATGATGCAGCCATCTCTACCGGGCTGGACTGTACGTTGCCTTGGAGATGACATCGCGTGGATACGCGTCGGCGAGGACGGACGTCTTTTTGCGATGAATCCAGAATCGGGATTCTTCGGCGTTGCGCCGGGAACCTCTGCAAAATCCAACCCGAATGCACTGGCAACAATCGCCAAAGACACGATCTTCACAAACGTCGCACTCACGCCCGATGGAGACATCTGGTGGGAAGACATGGGCGTGGAACCGCCAGCCAGGATGATTGACTGGGAAGGCAAGGAATGGACGCCCGGTTGCGGACGCAAGGCTGCGCATCCGAACGCGCGCTTCACGGCTCCGGCAGCCCAATGTCCAGTCATTGATGCCGACTGGGAAAATCCAGCCGGTGTGCCGATCTCGGCGTTTCTATTCGGCGGTCGCCGGCCGAGCACAATTCCGCTGGTGAATGAGGCGTTCAACTGGGAGCATGGCGTGTTCATGGGCGCTGCGGCTGGTTCGGAAACAACAACAGCGGCGCTCGGCAAAGCCGGCGTTCTGCGGCGTGATCCATTTGCGATGCTTCCATTCTGCGGATACCATATGGGCGATTATTTCGCGCATTGGCTTTCAATGCCAAACCGGACGGACCGGGCAAAGTTGCCGAAGATATTCTTTGTCAACTGGTTCCGTAAGGACGAACAGGGCAAATGGCTATGGCCCGGCTACGGCGAGAACAGCCGCGTCCTGAAGTGGATCTGCGAGCGGGTTGAAGGCACAGCCAAGGCGGTGCAAACCGCCATCGGCAACCTTCCGACACCGGACGCACTGGATGTGACAAACCTCGACATCGGCAAACGCGACATGGACATCCTTCTGTCCGTTGACCTGGAAGGATGGAAAAAGGAAGCTGACGATATCGCTGCATATTATGAGAAGTTCGGCAATCGTCTACCCGCAGCGCTTCGCCATGAGTTGAGCGAATTGCGAGCCCGGTTGGCAAAGGGGTAAATGCGTCACGCACGGTTGGCCTTTTTGGCTATCATATTGTTATTACTTTGGAGTGCGGCGTCAAGCCGTCGCACTCCAAATAATTACTCCTGATTCACGCCACAGATCATTCCCGACATGAAGTCACATAAAGCTCTTCCAAATCTCGAATCCTCTGTGCTCCATGCAATCACCGGGTGATGAAAAAGCCGCACACGAGCGCCCGGTGAGGTCACCGGGCGTACAAAAATGCGCGCTTCGCGATGAACAAACAGCGCCACAACAGACAAATGCAAGATAACGAATTGTAGGAGGGGCTTTATGCCGCGATGTTTCAAGAATGAGGCCATGCTGAAACTGAGGCGATGTTGCTGGAATTTACGGCAATTCTCACGTGGACACCACCTGCTTGACCCTTGAACCACAATGTGCGATTCTACGCCCGTGGATCGCACACATAGTGCATAATCTCGCTCAAATGCACCTTTTCAGAAAGTTGTGAGAAATACGGGCCAGTTGCAAATATTGATTCCTGCTGAAAAACGGCCGCACTCAAGAAGGGCGGCTACAGAATACACGAAAATGCCAGGCTTATGCTCTGTAGCAGAATCAAATATTGATCATTTTTCCGAAGAGCGTGTGGGCCCCTTGGAACGCCGGACGGAAGAAATGTGAAGATAAGAACAAAACTGGGAATACTGGCCATCCTGCCGCTTATCGCTGCTGCTCTTGCGATAGGCACCTTCATATCCATACACAGTACAAATCATCTTATAGTGCTCGCATTGTGCCTGATTCCAGCTCTTGCACTGACTGCGTTTTGCTTGATCGCAAGCCACGGTGTTTCCAAAAGCATTGCAGATCTCCACGAAAGCATGCGGACGGCTTCCTCGGAAAACAGGGACACCGGCGCGACGATTCATGGCGTTGACGAACTGGGCGAGCTTGCGGGCGATTTCAAAAAAATGCGCAAGCAGCTTGAAGCCTCACGCGACGAGCTGGCGCATGAATGCGAAGAACACAAGAAGACCGCCGCTTCGTTGCGCGAAACCAATCGTCATCTGTCCGATGTTCTCATAAAGCTCAAGAGAGCACAGCAACAGTCAATCGAACAGGAGCGGATGCTGGCTTTGAAACAGATCGCCAACGGGATCGTGCATGACTTCAACAGTTCGCTCACACCGATACTCGGAACTACTGAGTACCTGATTTCCACGCCCGAAGCTCTGGGCAGTCGCGAGGATATTCTTGATTCGCTTCGTCTCATAGACGAGGCAGCCAAAGCAGCAAGAAACCTTGTGAGGGACTTATCAGAATTCTTCCGCCCCACAACCACGGAAATGAACGATCTCATCAGTGTCAACGACATTGTTCAAAACGCTATTTCGCTGACAAAGCCGAAATGGAAGGAACAAAGCGAAGTTGACGGCGCGACAATCACGGTCGTAACCGACCTCCGGAAGAATGCACCTACAATCCACGGGAATAGAGTTGAACTGGAGGAAGCCTTGACCAGCTTGATCCTGAACGCTCTTGATGCAATGCCGACAGGCGGCACTCTAACGCTCAAGACTCGCATTGAAGGCGATATATCGTTGATCGAAATATCGGATTCGGGTGAAGGAATGACGCCGGAAATACAGGATCGTTGCTTTGAACCATTCTTCTCGACCAAGGGGCCTGGCGCGTCGGGCATGGGGCTGGCCATTGCAAAAGGCATAATTGCCAGACACAAGGGAACGCTCGCCCTGAACAGCGAACCAACGAATGGAACGACTGTCAGCATAAAGCTGCCTACACAGACAATTCCGCCGCCGCGCAAGACTAAGGGCATCGACGCCGCGGAAGCAATTGTCGGACTTCACGTCCTCGTGGTTGACGACGAATCCTGGTCGCGCAGGATCATGGAGAAATATCTGTCAGCCGACCGGTGCACTGTGGAAACGGCCGTGGATGGGCACGATGCCTTGGTGAAGCTCGGGGCCGGCAAGTTTGATCTCGTGATCCTCGATCGAGCCATGCCGGCAATGAGTGGCGACCAGCTTGCGATTCAAATCCGGAAGTCGGCACCAAAACTACCGATAGTCATGATGACGGGATTCGGCGACATAATGGAAGAGCGTGGCGAACATCCAAAAGATGTTGATATTGTTGTCGGCAAACCATTCACCAGGATTCAGCTCCGGTCGGCGATCAAAGCGGCAATCGAAATACACGGCAAAGTCTGACATGGATTTAAAAAAGCAGTATCGCCTCAGTTTCAGAGTGGCCTCCTTGCCGTAGCACGGATCGCGTCTTATCAGACGCGGCTACATTGCGGCCATCCAGTAACTGAGGGCGTACAATAAGCATCAAATTATTCTGGAATCTGAGAGACGGTTTTCGTAACATTTGCGCATTTAAATAGCGGCAGGCAGAGTGATGACAGGAAATGGAGGTTGTCTTTGAGCGGAATGTTCAACTTAAAATGCCCATCGTGCGCAACTGAACTGGAGCTTGAGGGCGACAGGCAGGAATGGGAAGGGCAAGTTGTTAACTGTCCTGTATGCCGGACAAATCTGAGAATTGCCAAGGCACCAGCCGCTGACCCGCGAATGACAATGTCCCCTCCCAATTCCCGATTAGCAAATAATCGCATTAGAGGACGCAACATTACGCCGCCTGTTGAAGCTTCGACAATAGACATCCTTTTTGAATGCCCCCAATGCAAGAAAATCTTATGCGTTTCCGGGAAAGCGGTAGGGATGACATTGCCATGCACTGGCTGTGAGACGCCTGTAAGAGTCTACAAACCATTTGTTCGCTTTACCTGCGTCAAGTGTAATCGCGAGCTATCTGCTTTTGGCAATATTAAAGGAAAGAGCACTCCCTGTCCCAATTGCCAGGAAACGATAACCGTCCCTCTACCAAAGATGTCGTAGCGGACTTGCCCTTTCTTTGAGTAGCGACCGAACATCCTTCATTTTGTGTGTTGAACGTGCACAAGATATGTGCTGCACACAGTCTTTGCATTTATCCAAGAGGAAATCATGACAAGGAATGTGACGTTGAGGATGGACGATGAACTGCTTTCGGAACTGCAGGCATAGGGCGGTTGACGAGAAGATCTGGTTCATGGCGCCCC
>CAZASC010000066.1:0-19285 GCA_964487695.1 uncultured Victivallales bacterium | reverse complement strand
CAACATTACCACAAACTGGCTGTGTTGGCTACACTATTACTTAATCCGCTCTAAACCTTACGCCTCGTTCTGGTGTTGGGATGGGAACCTTCAGGCCGATGGAATAAAGTGCAAAACGTCAGGTCAGAGGCATCCCTAAAACGCCTCAGTGCATCAGGCAAAACCGTAATGTTTTGCCTTGGCAACCCCGTCGGGCTTCGTCCACAAAAGCATCATAACACGTTTATTATGAATGACGTGCATTCTTGATGGCAAAACGGTCTTTTCGTGATTGTCAAAGATTTACAATAAAAGTCCGACAGGCTGCCAGCGTGTTCATGGCTTCCATACCACTATTGTCGCAATCATCAATCAGTGGTTCTTTCATCAAACAAACAAACGCGGGATCATCTGCGCCGCTTTGTCCAACATTCTCCACCGCCGGCCGGCAGCAATAACTTATTAGCGCAGGCCACCCACACAAAACGCGATTGTGACTTGCTGCCGTGGTATGCCGGCACTCTATATCGACGAGCGTGAAGCCCTGCGCTTAGCAATATCTGCTCAAAGTCAGGATCGGCTTCAGCTGACCAGACCGACAGGCAACCGCTCTCTGTGAGAGCGCGGCGACAAGCGGAAATGCCGTTGGCGCCGTACAGGCGCTCGTTGCCGGCAGCGCTGATAGCTTTTGGGCCGTTGTCCACATCCAGCATGATCGCATCGAACGCCCTGTTTGAGCGTGAAATGGAATCAAAAACGTCACCAATGTTGAGTTCTACACGGGTATCAGTCAAGGGATGCTTCGTCAATTCACCGAGAAACTCACGGTTCCATTCTACAACAGCGGGCAGCAATTCCATCACCGTCACACTGGCAAGCGGTCCAAGCATGTCCAAAGTCATGCGGAGTGTGTATCCCATGCCGAGTCCACCTATCAAAACACTGGCCTTCTTCAAGCGTTCGATATGCATGCAACCCAGTCTAGCCAACTCAAATTCTGATTCGTGTTGCCGGCTGTGCATCAAATCCATGCTCCCGATCGTGATGGAGAAATCCCGGTCGTGCCGATATAGCGTAATTTCTTCGCCGTTCGGCATCTTTGCGCTTGCCAGTTTGATTGTTGGTTTCATTCTCTTTTATCGCTAATGTGTACCTATTTCATTGATAGTACACTACTGATCTGCGACATGCACCACTTGTCTTAATGTCCAAATATGGAAATTGCAAACGAATGTGCGACGTGTCAAACTGAGTTTATAAATTATGCAGCAGTCGCACTAAGGAGTGAAAAATGGGAATGAATGTAACTGAGAAGATTTTGAAGGAGCATCTTGTTGCAGGGGAACTCGCCGTAGGAAAAGAGATTGGCATCAGAATAGACCAGACGCTGACGCAGGATGCTACTGGTACCATGGCGTTCCTCCAATTTGAAGCGATGGGGTTGGATAAAATCAAGGCCGAGCTGGCGGTCAGCTACGTTGATCACAACACGATCCAGGTCGGCTGCGAGAACGCGGATGACCACGCATATCTCCAGTCGGCTGCGGCAAAATTTGGCGCAGTCTTCTCAAAACCAGGCAACGGCATCTGCCACCAGCTTCACCTTGAGCGTTTCGGTGTGCCCGGTAAAACTCTGCTTGGCTCGGACTCGCACACTCCCACCGGTGGAGGGATCGGGATGATTGCCATCGGTGCGGGCGGTATTGACGTCGCCGTTGCCATGGGCGGCGGCCCATTCTACCTGACTGCTCCGAAAGTCATAAAGGTCGAACTTAAAGGCAATTTGAAACCGTGGGTGACGGCAAAGGACGTCGTTTTGAAGGTGCTCGAAACATTCTCGACAAAAGGCAATGTCGGCTGCGTGCTGGAGTATGCAGGCAAGGGCCTGAAGAACCTTGATGTTCCTGAGCGCGCAACAATTACCAACATGGGTGCGGAATGTGGTGTGACTACGTCCGTGTTTCCCAGCGATGAAGTCACAAAGACTTTCCTCGAAGCTCAAGGGCGCAGCGACGCGTGGCGCGAGATTACGGCCGACGCTGACGCTGTTTACGAGAAAATTGTGACGATTGACCTGTGCGAAGTCGATCCGCTGGCTGCTACACCTCATTCTCCGGGCAATATTGCGCCAGTGGCGTCGCTCGCAGGAACGAAGGTTGACCAGGTGTTGATTGGCTCCTGTACGAATTCTTCTTATCGCGACCTCAGGACCGTGGCGAAACTTTTAGAGGGCAGGAAAGTGCATCAGAATGTAGCGCTTGGAATTGCGCCTGGTTCGCGGCAGGTGTTGAACATGCTGGCGCAGGACGGGTCGCTCGCGATTCTCATTCAAGCCGGCGCGCGGCTTCTCGAGAACGCCTGCGGATTCTGCATTGGCAATTCCATGTCTCCGGCGACGAATGCGGTGTCGCTGCGCACCTCAAACCGGAATTTTGAAGGTCGCTCCGGAACGGCCTCTGCCAAGGTGTTTCTTGTCAGCCCGGAAATCGCGGCTATGTCTGCCATTTACGGCCGTGTCGTCGACCCGCGCACGATTGAAGGGTTGAAATGCCCGGCGGTCAAGCAACCAAAGACGTTCGTCATTGACGACACAATGTTCATCAAACCGCCAGCAGAAGCCGTTAAGGTCAAGATTGTGCGCGGGCCGGGCATCGGCAAAGTACCAAAGAATGAACGATTGCCATCGAAACTGATGGGCATAGCGAGTATCAAAGTCGGCGATAAGATAACGACCGATCATATAATGCCAGCCGGGCAAAGACTGAAGCATCGCTCGAATATTCAGGAATACTCAAAATATGTATTCGAGAACACGGACAAGGAGTTTGTGGCGCGTGCGATCATGAGTCGGGATGCAGGACAGCACAACTTCATTATTGCGGGCGATTCATACGGGCAGGGCTCCAGCCGCGAACATGCGGCGATGTGCCCCATGTTTTTAGGCGTCAAAGTCGTTGTTGCAAAAGCAATTGAACGCATCCATCTGGCAAACCTGATCAACTTTGGGATTCTACCGTTTACCTTCGAAAAAATGGGAGATTATGAGCTCATTGATCAAGGCGAAAAGTTGAGTTTCACGGGCATACGCGATGTTATCAAGGGCGACGGCAGGGCAATGCTCAGAAACGAGACAAAGAACATTGATATCCCTGTCAGGACGAGACTATCTGAGAGGGAAAAGGAAATCATTCTGGCCGGCGGCTTGCTGAATCAGAAGAAGGAAACAACATGACATACGACAAGATCAAGGTGCCGGCTGCGGGTAAGAAGATAACGATGGGGAAAGATGGACGGCTCAATGTCCCTGACACCCCGATTTTGCCATTCATCGAAGGCGACGGCACTGGATCTGACATCACGCGGGCGGCGATGATCGTCTGGGACGCTGTCGTGAAGAAGGCATATGGCGGCAAGCGCAAGGTCAGCTGGATGGAAGTGTACGCTGGCGAAAAGGCCAATGCCGTTTATGGAAGGGAAATATGGCTGCCGCCGGAGACTATCGAAGCTTTCAAGGAATTCACCGTTGGCATCAAGGGGCCGCTTACCACGCCGATTGGCGGCGGGTTCCGCTCGCTGAACGTCGCGCTCAGGCAGGAACTCGATCTTTACGTGTGCCTGCGGCCTGTGCGCTGGTTCGAGGGCGTTCCATCGCCCGTCAAGCATCCGGAAAAGACGAACATGGTCATATTTCGCGAGAACACGGAAGATATCTATGCCGGCATAGAGTGGGCTGAAGGTTCTCCGGAAGTTAAGAAGGTCATTGATTTTCTCACGAAGGAAATGGGCGTCAAAAAGATTCGTTTTCCGGGAACGTCCGGGATAGGGATAAAGCCGGTGTCAAAGGAAGGTTCGCAAAGGCTGATCCGCGCCGCTATCAAATATGCCGCTGATAACAAGCTTCCAAGCGTGACGCTGGTACACAAGGGCAATATCATGAAGTTCACCGAAGGCGCGTTCAAGGCGTGGGGCTACGAGCTCGCCCGCGGCGAAATGAAGAACGTTGCCGTGGCCGCCGAAGATTGCAACTGGAATGCGCCAGCGGGCAAAGTGCTGGTCAAGGATGTGATCGCCGACGCATTTCTCCAGCAGATTCTGACAAGGCCGGACGAATACAGTGTGATTGCCACTACGAATCTCAATGGCGACTACATTTCTGATGCGCTGGCGGCCTGCGTTGGCGGCATAGGCATCGCGCCCGGCGGCAATATCAACTACGACACTGGCATAGCCGTATTCGAGGCGACGCATGGAACAGCCCCGAAATATGCGAATCTCGACAAGGTCAATCCCGGCTCGCTCATTCTCTCTGGCGAGATGATGTTCCGCTACATTGGCTGGACCGAAGCAGCCGACCTGATCATCCGCGGGATGAACAACACAATCGCGAGCAAAAAAGTCACCTACGATTTCGCCCGCCTAATGGACGGAGCCACCGAAGTGAAGTGCAGCGAATTCGGCAAAGCCATTGCGAAGAGTATTGGTTAGGATCGTCTTGCAATAGCCTGTTGTCAGACGGTCGCAAAGGATTGCGACCCTCCAAAAAATAGAAAACAAAACGTCGGCGAGCGCATGGCGGGCGTCAATCCTTTGCCGCCGCGACGATTACAAGTGGCTATCCACAAATAGGAAGCTGATTGACTCAAGAAGTTGATGTACTGCGGCTGATACTTGGAGCCGGGACGCCCCGTCCCGGTTACTTCGCCCATGCACACCGGCGCGAGGGCGCTCCGGCTCCAGTTCAGAAAGTCATTTCTATCGCGGAAGCTTGAATCAGTCAGCTATCTAGTACGGGAACAGGATTGATTCGGACCACGCAGTCTGTTATGAGGTTGCAATGAATGTCGAAGACATCTAATCTGACACCATGAAAGCCAGCGGTTCGATCTTCCATAGTCGTTTGGAAGAGACGCCCGAGGCCAAGGTGCGCTGGTTCCGTTCTCTCTCCATGTCCGAGCGAATGGAAATGCTTTGCTCGTTTACGGATTTGGCGATGGCAACTAATCCATCCTTACAGGAGCGGGAACATGCTCAACCCATTCTAGGACGTGTTCAAGTCATTTCGCCGAGCGATCTCATCGCCTCTAAAAGTGCAGTTGGACGAGCCGTGGACTTGGAAGATGTCAGGCTTCGGGAGACACCGGAATCAGGGGGCAGAGAACAAAACAAGGAATAGATGACCTTCCTTTTTACGCTTGTTTCGATCTCCCGACTCGGCCAACGCTATTTCGGAGAGTGGGTGGGCATGTTTGTCTCCGATGCTCTGCGCTGTTTAAATATTTGCAAAATAAGGTTGTCTGATAGATGGATGAACACATATGAGAATGGAATGCATAGCAGTTACAGTGCTCATTGGGCTTGCACCGTTCTGGAGTTCGGCCCAGACAAACCAACTATGGTTTAAGCCGTTCCCAAACGTTCCCGAGGGTGCTCACACTTTCTTGGAGTGGCGTGACTTAATTGAACAACGCTCTGCGCAGACGCAAGAAGGTGGAAAAGGACTGAGGTTTGTTGGACCCGACCCATGGCTTTTCAGTGACACGCAAGCACCAGTCGCCATAACAGGGGTGTCAAATGGCGTGTCTTTTGCTCGGGTGCTTGAAGTTGTCGCATCTGCCAGCCAAATCAAATTCAGGATCATTGACGACACCGCGATCATCGGCGAAGGGCAATTCAGATATCTTCTTCTCTCCTACTCCGGTCGTTGCCGAGACGCAAAGACCGATCAGATCTTGACTAACTTCACAATTCAAGCAGATGATTCGCCCCTCCCATCAATGAATCTCGTGTTCGATTCTGAGGGGAAGTTCACATGCGGCGTACCTCATATCTTCCACTATCTCACATCTCGTGCAACGTCTGCTGTCTTCACAGATGATGGGTTTCCCGATGCACGGCAAGCCATTCGCGTCTCGGCTCCAGGATATCACGACTGTGTGATATCCAATGACATCTGGGACTGGCGCTCCATGTGGTCGGGCAGCGTGTTGGACGTAAAGCTAGAGCCGAAATAGACGCCGAATGCCAATAGAACGTCGGTTACGGCTACCAAACTCAATGTGCCTCAGCACTAGACGTTCATTTTTGCTGCGAGGAGTTCTTTGGCTAACGGAATGTCGTGACCTGACTTTTATCAGGAACCGTCTCTATCTTCGTCAGCTCCGGATATTTCTCGACGAGCGGAGTAGGGACGGGCACTTTTTTGCCGGAAAGCTTCGCTTTGATCTGGAGGATGTTGACGGCTTCTTTGCCTTGATAGTGGTTGTTGGCAATGATGGTGAGGGATTTTGACATCTTTGCCAGTTTCGTTGCGCGCTCGGCGATCTTGCTCACTTCTGCCTCAGAATATAGATAGTTGTAGGTTTCATCGCGGCCAGCGCCTTTGCTGAACCACGCTTTGTAGTTCCGTCCATGCAGCCGTAAATAGGCGTCTTCACCAATATCGCAAAGTCCCAGGCTGAACGAATTCTGTGCCAGAGGATAATCCAGGTTGGCGACGGAAACGCCGAGGCCTTTCAGGAATTCCAGTGCCTCTTCTTGCTGCCAAGAGTTATGACGAAGCTCAAGTGTAAGATTAGCCATTCCGTCGAAGTTGCCGACGATTGATTTCAAATGGTTGCGTGTCGGCTGCGAATCGGCGAAGTCGTATTTGAACTGGGCAAGAAGATGCTTGAGCATGTCGGCCTTAATCATCGGCTCAAAGCCGCGATGAAACGCCTCGACCATTACCTTGTCCATCTTGCCCTTATGCGTGATGTCCTGGTGCAGTTTTGCCGTGAAACAGAAACCTTTGATGTCCGATGTCTTTGTCACCCACGATTGGACCATCCGTGCGTCCGGTGGGCGGTAGAAAGTGCTGTTGATTTCGATCACATCAACGTATTCGGCGATGTATCGAAGCTTTTCCTTCGTGTGGGGCGGGTAGACATAGCCTTCCCAGTCGGGATAAGACCAGCCCGCAATGCCACAGCGGATCTTGCCGATATGAGAAGGAAATTCTGTTTCTAACGCGGACATTACTCCTCAATCAATACAGAATAACCACAAAGTTCAAAGAGACACGGAGAAGCGTTCGCGTCTTCCTTATTCTCCGTGCCTCCGTGAACTCCGTGGTTAAAAGTCTGCCTTGTATCAAATCCCAATCAGCGCAGCCCCGATGACTCCGGCGGAATCGCCTATTTGGTGCTTCACGATTGGCGTTTCAAGGCTGTCACTGAAGATGCACTTGGCGACTTCCTTCACGCCTTCGGTGTAGATCGCCTCGAAGTTGGATACGCCTCCGCCCAGCACGATGATGTCGGGATCGAGGATGTTGATCAGATTGGCTATGCAGCGTCCGAAGTTCTTGAAAAAGATACCGATGAACTCGACGGCTCTTGGATCCTTGGCGTAATAATCTTTTCCAATGTCCTGAAGTTTGCGTTTTTCACCGTATTTCTCTATATAGCGTTTTTCCAGTCCGCCGCCGCTGATATAGGTCTCTACGCAGCCGTGTGTGCCGCAGTAGCAGACGGGCCCGTTCGGATCAATTGACATGTGGCCCCATTCTCCGCCGATGGCTTGGATACCGGTCCACACTTCCCCCTTGTAGACGATTCCGCCGCCACAGCCGGTGCCCATGATCACGCCGAATACCATGTTCTTGCCCTTTCCGGCGCCGAGGATGGCCTCGGCCATGGCAAAACAGTTGGCGTCATTCTGCATGGCAAACGTGCGTCCGATCATACGTTCCAGATCGGCTTTCACAGGCTTGCCGTTCATGCAGACGGTGTTCGAGTTCTTGAGCAGAGAGGTCTTCAGCGAAAGCGCACCCGGCGTGCCCATTCCAAGCGTGTGCGGTTTGTTATCAATGCCAGACGCCATCGTTTGGTAAAGCGACTTTATGTTTTCGAGAATGTGCTGATAGCCTTTGGCCGACTCAGTGGGAATGCGTTTCCGAAACAGTTCCTTCCCATGTTCGTCGAGCGCAATACCCTCTATTTTAGTCCCGCCAAGATCAATGCCAACCCGTAACATATTTGTTCTCCTTTGAATTTAAATTGATTACGACCGGAGCTTAATAGTCGCCTGAAACAATGGCAATAGTTATGTATTAATCTCCGAATACTGCCATCCTTGCGGCGTGCGGGATTGACGCGAGATTGGGCGTAGTCCAATCGGCGCCGGCCGATGTCAGCGTTGCGTCGTCAAAACTGCTCGTTATACCAAGGCATTTCGCGCCTGCGGCCTTGCCGGCTTTGACGCCGTTTACAGCATCTTCAATAACAAGACAGTTCGAGGCATTGAGCTTGAGCCCGGATGCCGCTGCCATGAATATTTCAGGGTCCGGCTTCTTTTTGATTACATCGAGGCCATTGACGCAGATGTCGAATGTTCCGGGCGGCAGACGCAATTCGCGGAGGTTGCCATCCAGCTTCATCTTATCAGCGCTCGATGCTACGGCGAGTTTCAGCCCGTGCTGGCGGCATTCTGCGATGAACTCACTAGCGCCTGGCAGGGGGGTCATCCGCCCTCGAATGAGCTCAAGATAGTACTCGTAAGTGAAGACCTTGTCGCGCTCCATGTCTAATTTTACCCCGTACTTTTCTGCGACGCCGCCGAGGTAGCGGTCTTCACCTGCGCCGACGAAAGGAAGAAAATCCTCAGCCTGCACTTTCGTGCGATATCGCAGCGCGAACATACGGACGGCGGCTTCGAGGATGAACGGTTCCGAATCGCACAGAACGCCGTCCATGTCGAAGATTATGCCTTGAATTGTTTGTTGATCTTTAGCCATTTATTCTGTGCTCCGATCTGTTCAAAAGAAATCTCTCGCCAAGCCGCCAAGGACGCCACTGCTTATGAACTTTGCGTGCTTTGCGCCATTGCGAGAGCCCGCTAATTGAGACGCTACTCAAGCCTCGTTATCACTACTTTTGTTACATCGATATCAGCCTTGCCTGAGTAGGAAAATATCACATTCAGCGGCATGTTCATGGTCTGGTTGATTTCAAACATCGCCGGCTTGCCGGCGATCACTGGGACCGCGCCTATTCTTGTGTCTTCACAGAGCTCGACAATCATACTTCCCATATCTGTACCCGCGGACGCTGGAGTCGAAAAAGAAAACTCGATGCGATACTTGCCTGTGGCCAGGGGCAGTTTGGGACCATAAAACATGGTTCCACTGCGTCTTCCTGATTGCATGAACACGCTGTCTTTTGCGATGTCTATATGTCCGGCATGAAAAAAGAGCGGTGCAGGCAGAGTGACTGACTTGCCCAACGGCAGGTTCCATTCCCAATCTCCAGCAGCTAGTAAAATGTAGTCAACATCCAGCAAGCCATCAGGTTTACCTATTCTAATTCTCAGTCCACGATAGCCGTCAAACTCAGGAACGGGAATTGATACCCAGGTCCACTCGCTTGCTTGAACTGGTACACTCTGGCTCTGAATGAGTTGCTCGTCGGTCAATATATCTGCCGTGAATGTGCCGGATCCGCGCACGCGCAGCATGTAGCGGAGCTGTGGAACGAACGACATTCGCATTATACGCGGTTCTATTAATGATCCGGCGTTTGTCATCTCGACGTAAATACCTCCGCCGGCGGATTTGTCGGCGACGGCCACGGTATTCGTTGTCAGGCAGGCTTCCGCCTCCCTTCGCCAGCCAGCAAAAGATGTTTTCCAATCGCCGCCCACCGGCGAATGTTCCTCGGGTTCCGTGAGTATGCGGAATGCCCATGTCTGATCGCAACGGTCGAGCAGCTTCAGGCGCGGATTGTTAAGCAGATTCCTCAACGTGAAAGTCACAGGGAACGGGCTGACGACCTCCGGGAATGTGTCTTCATGCAAAAGGAGATAATCAATCTTCATCCTTTGTAAGGCGTCGAGCCGGTCATCAGGGACGTCGCCATGGTTGATCTTCTCGAAAGGGTAATAAATGTCATTCGTGTAATTCCTGCCGATAATCGGGCTGTACCCATTGAGCATGCGCACGCGATAAAGCGAAGCGTAGTAGAGATAGAGCGACGACTGCGCTGTGTCGCCGGGCCAAAGCGGAATCACGACGGCCCTTGGCTCTGTTCCTCTGGACCTTGCATCCTCGGCGATTTTGCGATACGCGCCCTGTTCAGTTTGCAGCAGGCAGACGCCGGTCATGACTTGCTCGCGGTAGTTCGCGAAAACAAGCGCTGCGAAAACAACTGGCACGGCAAGCTTCCACCACCGTCTCCCGTATAGCGTGAACAACGACCAGCAGGACATGGCTGACGCGACAGCCAGAAAAGTGGGAACAAGGCAAAACACCTTGGTCGTCTGCCGGATCATTCGATATGGGGGAATGAATTTGCGTGCCGCAATGAAGAAGACGCTGTCGAAAGGGCCAAAAGGGCCGAGCGACAGAAAAATGATACCTGTGGTAGAAAATATGAGCAGGGCTATCAGAAATGCCGGTCGCCATTGGGAGCTATTTCGCACGGTATGAACGATGGCTGCGATCAAGCCCGCTAAAAGCAGGACGGGCAGGCAATATCCGATAAAGATTTGATTGCTGAAACGGGAATCTATGGAGAACAACTCGTTCCAGTGAGGGGAGAAGTTAGCCACTTCTGGTATGTCCCGAACCGCGGCTACGGTTCCGGCCACTCGTTGAACCATTCGATGACTGAGCCAGTAGGCCGATCCAAGGAAAAGAGGGACAGGCAGCAGCGCAAGCGCGATGCGGAGATATTCCTCCATGACACGCCACTTGAAATCGGTTCGTGCCACGAACGCAATGACGCACCAGACCGGAATGGTCAGTGTGCCAAAGAAGAAAATATGTTGATCGCTCATACTCGCCAATAAAAGCGACGCGCCTGCAAGGATTCCGCCGGAAATCCGGCTTTCCTTTATCGCCATGTCGGTACCCAGCAGGATCGCCGGTATCCACATCATTGCCAACCCGGCTGGACTTCCTCCCATCAAGGCGTGCCAGCGGTATGGAATGAAAATCGAAACGAGAGCAGCGACACCTGCCAATGTCCGGCTGGGGCAATACCTGCATGTGAGCAGCCATGCGAAAAGATAGCTGAGCCAGAGCGCGAGAAATCCTGTCAGGTTATAACCGAAGGCCTGGTTGCCAATCCACGAGCCGACGGCATAGGGCAGTGGAAATGGAAAGAAGCATGCGTCAGGACGGTAATGCTCTTTATCGCTTCCTGTATTGAATTCATAGATGTTGGAGAACAACGGCGTCCTGCCGGTCATCATGTCCGTAATGAGCCAGAAGTGATAGAGCAATTGCAGGTGGTCGCCTGGAATGAGGACCTCTGTCCTTTCCGCTGTGCGATGCAGGCTGGAAAAAGGAATTCCGCGAGAGACGTACTTTGGCAGCGGCCAAGAGAAAGTGGTCCAAACAGACAGCGACACAAGAAGCGAAATAAGCAGCATCTTCCGATTCACAATTTGTTCCTCATGCTCTCACGCTTTCTTTTGTGCGGCGATGGAAAATGAACATGATTCCACCGGGAAGCAATGCCACCATGGTAAGCGCGCGCACGATCAGCGCCAGCGAAAACGCCTCCGCTGGTGACGCGCCAGCCTGCTGGAAGAGCGCCCAATACAGACCCTCTTGAATGCCTATGCCATCAAGCGAAATAGGGAGCCGCGTGAATACCAGTACTAACGGTATGATCACGAAAAATGCGAAGGTGTTGATGTTGATGTGGAGCGCCAGAGCGGCGAGAAAATTGCAGGCAATGGGGAAAAAGTGCTCCACGAATGATAGGCCGAAAAAAATCGCGAGCGCCATCTTCCTTTCCCTGTATAACTGGTATGAGATCAGGACTTTTCTAAGAATGTTTCCGATTTTCCCCGTGAACCTGTTGAACGCGCTTACCGGCACATGATAGAGCGAGACGAAGAATATCAGGGCCGATGCGATGAAGATGGCCGCGGCCGCACCAGCGATCAATCCTATGCGCGTGAATGAGAAGTAAAACAGGGCGCAGGCCGCCATCATAATGAAAAGCAGGACCAGCGCCATGAAAGCTACAAATCTCTCTACGACGATGCTGGCAGCTATCGCCTCTCTACGATTCTTATCCACGCCCACTATGAATAGCCTCAAAATGTCGCTGCCGACGCTCGTCGGAAAGAACATACCCATGAATGAACTTGTGAAATACACGCGCAGGCTCTCGAAGAAAGTGATTCTTATGCCGATGGCCCGCACCAGCACATTCCACTTGAACGCCATGAAAGCCCTGTCGCAGAGGGCCACAATAATGAAAAGGACGCAGACACCAGGCCGGGTGCCTTTAATTACGGCAACGAGAGAATGAATATCCACCATCCACAGCAGGAGCGCGATCAAGCAGGCGCTGATAACAATCCGCAGCACGAATCCTTTGTTCTTCATGGTGCTCCTGCAAGCGATTCAAGCACACGAATCGTATTTCTCGCTGTTTGTTCCCATGAGTATTTGTTGACATTTTCAAGGCCACGCTGGGTCAATGCCTTGCGGGTTGACTGGTCGGTGAGGACCTGCTGAATCCTGTCGGCGAGTTCGGAGGGAGAATCTGGATCAAAGGAAAGTGCGCCGCCTTCTCCGGCGACCTCCGGCATCGCGCCACAGTTGCTGATTACCACCGGACATCCGCAGGCCTGCGCTTCAAGGATGGGTAGACCGAAGCCTTCATAGAATGAAGGCAGAACAAAACACTCGGCTTGTGAATAGAGCGCCGGAACGTCTGTGTTCTCGATGAAACCTGTTTCGATAACGTCATTCCTGATTCCGAGTTGTTCGATCGGGGCAATGTTCTCCTCGTATTTCCAGCGCTTGAAACCTGCCAGTACGAGTTTGTGAGTAACGCCCCTGTCCTTGAGAATCCTGTACGCCTTCAGAAGGGCGGGGATATTTTTGAGCGGCGCTATTCCTCCGACAAAGAGGATGAACCTCTCTGGAAGGTTCCACTTGTTCTTGATACGATCGAGCTCATCGCGTTCTTTCACGACATGACACAGCTCGTTGTACGATTCTGGAACGACATGGATCTTCTGCGCAGGGACGGAAAGATATTTTTGAAGGTCGTTTTTGCCGGTTCGCGACATGACGAATATGGCATCGGCTTTGCGGCAGTAAAGACGCATTGCTATGGTGAAATAGACGCGATCGTACCAGACGAAATGGCGGCGCGCGGCAAACTGTTCGAGCCCGTGCATCGTGAAAGCGGTTTTGCAGTTGCTGAAAAGAGGAACCGACAGCTTGGGGTTCCAGACTATATCCGCGTTGTTCTCTTTCAGATGGCAAAGGATTTTTGTCTGGTCCCACAATATGCGGCCCGCGAGGCCGCCACTGGAATCGACTATGACCTCCTTTATGTTCTGGGATTGGCCGTATCTTCCTGCAAAATCGTTTGAAGGCAGGAGCAGTGTGTAATGATTGCGCTGGTCTATTCTGAGGATGTTCTGAAGAATATTGTCTGTATAGACAGTGATTCCGCCCTTGTCTCCGATATGCCGGAGCATAACCGCGATATTCAATTTGTTTTGTTCAGACACGCCGTCGCCTCCGCCGAACTGCCAGAAAACCGGCACAGTAGCACACCGCATGCAGAAAAACAGCAAGAAGTGCTATCCTCCCGATGCGAATACGCTGCAAATAACAGGCAGGCATTCGTGACGCTATGGTGCATGTTTGTTATTTACTATTTGCGGAAGAATGAACAAAACTCGAACAGATTCCTCACATTTGCCTGACACGGTTTGTCTTGTGCCGCCAAAAATAATATTATATGTAACAACAAGATGATTAGAACTTGTTTCGTTTTGTGGCGGGGAGGGGACAGTGAAAAATGTTTGTCGTTTGTTGGTAGTGGTTGCGCTCGTGTCGTATGGTACGGTCCAAATCGGCGCAGCTGATGATTTCACTTACACAACAAATTCCGGTAATACGATAACAATTACAGGGTACAGCGGGAGACTATTCGGTTCGGCGACAATCCCAAGCATGACCAACGAGCTCCCTGTGACCGGAATTGGGGACGGAGCATTCAAATACTGCGGCGGCACACTGGCCGGTATTACCATCCCAGACAGCGTTATCTGTATCGGAAATTCGGCTTTCAGTGATTGCACCCGCCTCACAACTGTGACCATGGGTAAGGGTGTAGTCAGCGTAGGATGCGGGGCGTTCAACAACTGCACCCGGTTGGCTGACATGACGATAGGCGAAAGTGTCACCAACGTCGGTGGCAAGGCCTTCTATAATTGCACGAGCCTGAAAACCGTCACAATCCCCAGCACAGTAGTCAGCATAGGGAATGACGCATTCTATAACTGCCCCAACCTTGCGAAAGTGGCAATCCCGCCAGGCATCACAAGTGTGGGCAGCGAGGTGTTCTATAACTGCGCGTGCATCACCAGCATCACTATTCCCGACGGTGTCACGAGCATAGGTCAAGGGGCATTCCGTGGCACAAGATTGACGAACATAGTGATTCCCGGCAACGTCACATGTATCGGTGATTCAGCATTCCAATGCTGCAATTGCCTGACCAATGTCAGTCTGGGCGATTGCGTCACATGTATAGGTGGCTCTGCGTTCCAATCCTGTTACGGACTGACCAGCATCACAATTCCAAAGAGCGTCACCAGCATAAAAAACGGGGCTTTCCAGCACTGCACTTATCTGGCAAAAATCTCTTTCCAAGGCAATGCCCCCCGCATCGGTGAGGCTGTATTCGATGGTGACAGTAACGCCACCATATACTATTTGCCAGGGACAACTGGATGGGGCCAGACGCTTGGCGGTCATCGGGCGATGGTGCTCAAATAGCAGTTCATCTTTGTGACGTGGCTTTCGGACAACGTTTTTGTGGGGCTGTGATCATCCGAATTGTTGCACCTCTGTCTCTCGGCAGCGACACCTTGCAGGGATAATTCGTAGTTTCTTCCGGCGTTGGAAGTGTTACGCAGAGATAGCAACGCCACACGCCTGACTCCCAATGCCTCAAATATCAACGAGGTATTCAGTTCATGCCACCCCTTTGGCATCAGTGGTATGAATTCGATCGTTCAATTTCGATCACGTGGTCTACGTGACCGGCATGATAAATGCTTGCCTTTCATGAAGGTTGCAACTGGCATTAGCCTGGGAAGGATCGGATTCATATGAGTCGAAAGTTTGGTATGGTGCTCGCCACTGGATTTATCGGCATCGCTTGCGTCATTGATGCCAGTAGTGCATCAAACTTGGTAGCTCCAACTGTCGGGAGAGCTGCCACAAATTTGGTGGTCATCAAGGTACAGGTGATCCCCAAATGTCCTGCCGGAGGAACGAATCAGAATCCGTGGAATGTCCAGATAAAGTTGTGTCAGCAGGACAATGGGGGTGGGGAACATTCTTGCATCAGCAACAGGATGTGCGTCGCAAACAATAACGGACAAGTAACTTTTAAGGTCCCGGTCGTGCAAACCCATTCGCACCTTATGACGTATCGGGTCACATGTATCGGTGGAACGGCATACAGCGACGAGTCGAGTCCATATTTTACAGCAACCCAGGCAGCTCAATACAACATCTCGTTGAACATGATTAAGCGCCAATAACTGGAATCTGTTGTGGCAATAACTGTGGGCACAATAGGTGCGAGGTTTCGTATGAAGAGTCAGGGATACTTCAAGCTTTTGTGTGAAATCGTATTGACGTCCGCATTTATCTTTCCGGCTGTTCACGCCTTCTCTTTCTCGCTCACCAACGATAATGGAGTTGTGTACGATAATGTTATGGTGGTGTCTGTCACACCCAAAGACTTGCTCATCACATATTCGTCCCACGGTCGCAGTTCTGCCGCGTCCATTCCGCTGAAATCACTGCCTGTGGAAGTGCAGCAGCGATATGGCTATGATTCTGGCAAGGAGAATATCTACAAGGCGGACATGGCAAGGAGAGATGCTGCGGCGAATCAGGTCAGACAGGTGCAGCAGACGAAGGCAGAGACAAGTTCGTCTACACATGTTGTCCGCAGTGCCTCATTACCCGCCACTGCCCAAACCTCAACAGGTCCAATCGCAGCGCTGGCGCTTCCGAAGGAACGTCAATACGGTTCTGAGCACCCGCTGTATTTCCGCGTGGTGTTTGGGAAGGAAGGCGGTGCGTCAATGCTGGGAGTGCTCGACGAATCCAAGGGGACCGGCGCGGGATACGATACGGCTTATGTTGACGAGAATATGAATAACGACTTTGCGGACGATCAACCTAAGGCGTTTCCGCTTAAAAAGAGCAGGGATAACTCAACCGCACTGGATCCTCAGTTCTCGTTCAGAGGGCAACTTGGAGAAAATGGAAACGCCGGGTACACGCTCGATATCTTCTCTCTGGGCAGCAGTCTTCGTTTGCCGGCTAACAATAACGGCAGGAGCGTGCAGGGGATTGTTTGCACGTTCGATTGGACTCTGAATGTCAATGAATGGAATTACTATTTAATAAACGGAAGAATGCGGCTTTTCTCGACCGCCGCAGATGCACTGAAAAGCGAACCCGTCCGGCTCGGTGGTGGTTGCAAGTTCGCCATCAGTTCTTATGTTGAGAAGGGCAAGTTGATGATAGCTGCAGGAGTGAAAGACGACAACGGATGTAATCTCCGCACGCTGCAATGTTCAAAGAAAGCGTTGTCTCCCCTTCTTATATTGAGTCAGAACGGCAATGTTGTGCTGCGTCAGAAAATGGAGTTTGGATGAAGCGGCGTATGTGGTCTTCCTGTCCGCGTGCCGGACGGGACCTACGATGCTGAAGTGGCAGTTGATATGGGCCCGTATCTTGGCCAAATCACAGGTCAACAGGTTTTGGAACTTAAGAATCCATAGTCTCGATCCAATTTAGACGTAATTTGCCCTATGTTCTTTACTCTGTTCGGCCTCTTTGTCTAAATACTTAGCTGTGGAGACCACAGGCGATCAGGTTGGCGTGTTTTGTTGCGCAGTTCGCCTGTGCATTTCGTTCTCCAGTGCAAAGGAGCCTTCATGGGCGAAGAACAAGAACGCCGTCTGGCAGCGATCATGTTTTGCGACGTGTGCAGCTTCAGCCGGATCATGGGCGAAGACGAGAATAGGGCGCTGGCCATTGTCGGGATGGCGATCTCGTGCATTGAGTCTGGAGCAGAGATATACGGTGGCCGAATCATCAAGAAACTTGGGGACGGCGCATTGTGCGAGTTTCCCAGCGCAGTCTATGCGGTGCGCTGCGCCGTGGATGTCCAAAAGGCGATAGCCGATCACAACTCTTCCGCAAAACCGGTTGACCAGTTTCAGCTTCGGATCGGAATTCATGTCGGTGATGTCGTGGTTTCTGGTGGCGACATTCTTGGCGATGGCGTCAACGTGGCATCACGCATTCAACCCCTTGCAGAACCGGGCGGCATCTGTATTTCGCGCGATGTCTTTGATCTGGTCAAAAGCAAGGTTTCCATCGAAACGGTCAATCTGGGGCCCCACGATCTCAAAAACATCAGCAGGCAGATAGACATATATAAAATTCTAGTTGATGCCGTAAGTGGCGATCGACCCCGTGCTCCCGTGGCGCGCCGAATGCCGGTTCGCTGGAGACGAATTCTCAAATGGGCGGCGGCAATGTTGGCTCTCGTGATCGTCGCCATCGCAGCGCGCTTTATTATAGAGATTCTGCAAGTGAGAAATGCCCGGCGACAGTACGAAGCTGTGACGTCAGTTGCAAATCAGATGCTCCTTTCGGGAAAAACGAACGAGGCTGTTCAGTGCCTGCAATCTTACCAGTTCAGAAACGATCCGTGGCGAACTAATGTTGACCAGACTATCGCCAAACTGGAAACGGATATTGCCAGTGGAACGGTGAAATCGCGTGAACTGCAATTTCTGAAGGCGCTTAAGGACAAGGATGAGAATGCGGCGCTCCGCATGATCGATCCGGAGATACTTCAGAAGGCGGATATCCATGTGTTGTGGGAGAAGATGCGCACGGCAACTCACTTCCTCAGGATTGTCGAGTCTGGACCGGACAGCCTTAGCATCGAAGGTGTGGATTTGTCGCCCGATCGTATCAACGCCACGGTCTGGATGAAACTGCGGGAGAAGACGCCGACTCACCCTGAAGGAATCTGGCAGGACATTCCACCGTCCGAATGGCGTGACGTGAATGGCACCTGGTATCTTCGCGTGGGACGCCCCCGGGCGCTTTCAGTTTTGGGAGAGAAGAGCGATAATCAGAACCAGGTGCAGCATGCTCAACAACAGACGGAAGAAAACCGTGGCGAAGCGTCTTCCCGGCCAGCACAACGACATTAGGCATACCGCACGACCATAGGAGATTTAAGAGACAAAATCTATTTATTGGCGCTTCCCCAAAAGGAGACGTCGTCCTGAAAGACACAAGGGCATGACGCTATTGTTAGTCAACGGCACAGACAAGGCACAGGCGTTTAAGGCCTCAGATAGTCGTATCTCCATGTCCCTACGACGAATAATGCGTCAAGTCTTTTCCGTTGGACAAAATGCGCTCCGCGCGTAAGCTACACAAGTGTTTTGAGGATGCTCCGTGATGATCGTTCATAAATGAACCGGATTCCGCAAGGCGGGAGCGATGAAATTCATAATCACCATAGACGAAGAACGCTGCAAAGGCTGTGCACTATGTGTTTCTGCATGCGGTCGCGATCTTCTCAAGGTATCCCGAAAGTTGAACTCGAAGGGATGTCATTTCATTGAGATCGAGAGGGAAGACGATTGCATTGGCTGCTTGCAATGCACGGTAATTTGTCCCGATGCCGCTATCGAGCTTGAACAGGAGGAGGGATAAATGGGCGTAAGAGTGCTCATGACTGGAAATGACGCGATAGCCGAAGGTGCAATCCGGGCCGGTTGCGACGCGTATTTCGGCTACCCGATAACACCGCAGAATGAGATTTCAGCTTACATGGCCAATCGCATGCCGCAGCTCGGCCGGACGTTTATTCAAGCCGAGAGCGAGATTGCAGCTATTAACATGGTGTTTGGAACCGCGGTGGCCGGAAAACGTGGAATGACCAGTTCATCTTCCCCTGGAATAAGCCTGAAGCAGGAATGCATCTCGTTTCTTGCGGGAGCCGAATTGCCTGCGGTCATAGTAAATGTTCAGCGAGGCGGTCCGGGTTTGGGGAACATTGCGCCGGGCCAGGCTGATTATTTTCAAGCTACAAAAGGCGGCGGACATGGTGACTATCATCAATTGGTCCTCGCGCCCGATTCAGCACAGGAAATGCACGACCTCACCATCCTGGCCTTTGCACTGGCGGACAAGCATCGTAATCCAGTGATGATTCTGAGCGATGGGCGC
>CAZASC010000065.1:0-19570 GCA_964487695.1 uncultured Victivallales bacterium | reverse complement strand
ACTGTAAATCTGCTGACTAACGTCTTCCAAGGTTCGAATCCTTGTCCCACCACCATTACTCAGAATGAATTTCTTGCCTTTGTTTGTATGCCTCAAACGACATTCCCAGTTTCTAAGCATTACTTCTTGTCACAGGATGTAATAGACGCCCCTTTCTGTTTCGGGTAATCTAACGAGCAAATCTCCTCCCTGGCAGGTGGGATTTTTAAGTTCCCTTTAAGCAGCGGAGTTGAACACCCGCGGATATGAAATTGAAAAATCTGTTCATAATATCCAGTTTACCCATAATCGCTCTGACCAAGGTGTGGTCTGCCGGCGAAATCCAAAAACATCCAACTGCCGATAAAATCCTCCTAAAGGTTCGTTTGGGACTGTTGAGCACATTCCCCACGTTGGCTATTTTTGAAACGTGTTGAATTAATGGTAAATAAACATGCTTAAGGATTGCACATCTGCCGAAGCTCTCTTCATCAAGGGCAATAATCATATGTCCGCAGGCGACCCGCAAAATGCAGAGGCATGCTTTAGAAACGCAATTGCTCTTGAGCCCGACTTTGCCAAGGCATATACAAACCTCGGTGTCCTGCTTGAACGCGATGGCAGACTGGCCGAAGCAGAGCAGCATTATAAGCGTTCCATTACAATTAATCCCGCCGCAGGTAAGGTCCATATGAACCTTGGGGTGCTGTTGGCCAGGATGAAGCGCTTCGGCGAGGCTGAGACAGCTTACATGCACGCGCTCAAACTTATACCGACTTCTGCATTGGCATGGACGAATCTGGGAGTCCTGCAGGGCAGCCGCAAAGAGGAAACGAAAGCGGAATCCAGTTACCGTAAAGCCATAGAACTGGACCCTAAATGCCGACTCGCTTATTTCAATCTCAGTTACATTTTACTGCGACAAGGCCGCTTTGAAGAAGGCTGGCGCTGTCTCGAAGCTCGCACCCTGCCCGCGGCGCTCGATGAAGCGCTTCATTGTTCTCGCTGGCGCGGGGAATACCTGAAGGGCAAATCCGTAGTGATAGGCTTCGAGTCCGGATACGGTGACATGATACAATTCTGCCGCTATGCGACGGTATTAAAAACTCTGGGTGCGGCGCGAATCACCATCATTTGCCATCCTGAATTGAAAGCCCTCTTCACGACACTTGAAGGTGTAGACACCGTTTTTGCCTTTGACGAATCGTTTCCTCATTCGAAGTGGGATTACTGGACTCCGCCACTCAGCCTGCCATATTATTGCCAAACACGACTGGATTCGATTCCCGCTAACTTGCCTTATTTGCGGGCAGATAACAGACTCTTAGAAAAATGGACACACGTGCTGTCAAAGGAATGCGCGCCATCCGATTTCCGTGTGGGAGTCGTCTGGAAAGGCAATGCGCGCTTCGAGAACGATACAGAAAGATCCATACCGAATCTGAAGATGCTCGAATCGCTTGGCTCAATCACTGGAGTGCGATTCGTCAGTTTGCAAAAAGGAGCCGGAGAAGATGAGGCGGCGAATCCACCAGTCGCCCTGCCCTTACTGAATCTGGGACCACAGCTTTCTGACTTTGCAGACTCAGCGGCCATTGTCATGAATCTCGACCTGGTCATTTGCGTTGACACTGCCATCGCCCACCTGGCGGGTGCACTCGGCAAGAACTGCTGGGTTCTCTTGCCGCATCATATGACCGATTGGCGCTGGCTGACAGCACGCCTCGATTCGCCTTGGTATCCGAAAGTAATGCGGCTCTTCCGTCAGCCGAGCGAGGGAGGCTGGGAAACGGTAATTGCGGAAGTCCGCGAGGCGCTGCAAACATTGGCGGTTCTTCGGAACTCGTGAGAAATGCGATGTGGCGCCTACCGTCCTGCGCGGCATCAGGCAATGAGAATTACTGTGCGAGAGCAGAAATTACTGAACCTTGCTGCGGCCCAGTGAAAGCATCCAGTTTTGTAACGATTTTTCGGCCAAGATTTCCCGGCCGCGAATCCGCGATCCAGGCTACAAGCGTGTATTCGCCATCTTTGGGTACTTCACCTGAGTACCCGCCGCCCTCGCTTCAATGCTTGCAGAGTTGCAGAAGCGTTTCAGTTAGAGGTTGGACAACGACATTTCCGTCGGAATCGTAGACATAGAAATGAGCCCGCCCCTCGAGTATTTGCTTTGGCGTTTTCTGGCCTGCGATTTGTTGCGAAAATTGAACGCTGATGGTGAAAGGAACCTTCCCCGACTCCACGTATCTCTTCTGATCATTGGCTGAGACTTTGGCTCGCGACATGGACGCCGTGAACAAATAATTTATTCCAGCGTTGGTGTCGCTCCATTGCGCATTAAGATCCTTGATTTCGCTCTCTGAGAGACCTCCGTCAACGGTTGGCACCGGGCTGGCACGGATATTCGCTTGGGCTGCCGTCGGAGAGGAACCGGAGACACGGGGAAACGTGTTTGTTACAACTGGCGCGTGCCGCCTCGCCCTTTCGAGCAATTCGGCTTTCGCGGCCTCTTTCCGTGCCATCTCCGCCTTGTACGCGTCCTCTTTGCTTTGGGCGTAGCCATAGCGTTGTTGCACATCCAATGGCAGCGACTTCAAAGGAAGAGAAATGGCGGAAGTGCGCCCCTTGCATGAATATGTGATAAGCAAATCTTTCGGAGTAGCGGATATTACAGTCACATTCTCGTATACAACACCATTCTCGTTTGTGAGCGATTCCGCTGAAACATAAGCTGACGAAAGGGCAAATAGAGCGCCCGACACAAGGCCACTCAACTCAATGTAGTATTCGCGGCTTTTCATTTAGAGATACCCATATGCGCGATTGATGTAACAGCCCACGATGCTTTCAAGTGTACGAAAAGGGATTGCAGAAGTCAATGCGGCAAAGTTCACTCGAATTCTCGCGTAAAAGCCTTGCTCGTACTGCAATTCGCACTTTATCCTTGCCCAGTTCACGCCAATATGGCGTCATTTCATCATAGGGTGACGTGTAGTGGTGTGGCTGGTTACAAGGCGCAGTCGAATCAAGACGCTGTTCCGATTGTCATCATGGAGAACTGTTATGGATGAAATACTGAAACAGCCGCTGACATCAGACAACCGCCCCACTGCTCTTCCGCAACACGACATCACCTACAGCCCTGAAGTTGGACGATTTTACTGCCAGGATCTGCCTTCTACGCCTATTCCCTCCATTGGAACCGTTCTGGTAACGGGAGGAACCGGCTACATCGGGGGGAGGCTTGTCCCTGAACTGCTTGAGCGAGGATACAAGGTGCGCGTGATGGTTCGCGGATTTTCGCAGGAATATGCCAAACGATGGCCAACTGCTGAAATTGTGGTTGCGGATGCATCGAACATGGTTTCTCTCTCAACGGCTCTGAAGGGCGTTCACACTGCCTACTATCTCATTCACTCGCTTCTGCTCGGACCAAAGGAATTCGAAGCTTCCGATCTTTCCAACGCGAACAACTTCAGGCGTGCTGCCGAGGCAAACGGCGTTGCTCGCATCATCTATCTTGGGGGCCTTGGCGATGTCAGGACCTTTCTGTCGCCGCATCTGCGCAGCAGGGCTAAAGTCGCCGAGGAACTTGCTCATGGCTCAATCCCAACGACGGTGCTGCGTGCCGCGGTAATCATCGGTTCTGGAAGCGCTTCGTACGAGATCATTGAGCACCTCGTGAGGCGGCTCCCTATCATTCCCATTCCATACTGGGGACGCACCAAATGCCAGCCCATCGGCATCAGGGATGTGGTCAAATACCTTGTCGGTGTACTGGAAAAGCCGGAGACGGCAGGCGACTCGTTCGATATCGGAGGTCAGGACATCCTGACATACGAGATGATGATGATGATAATCGCGGAAATACTTGGCAAAAAACGATTCTTTGTCTCTTCCCCGTTTGCGAGAGTCGGGTTTCACGCCTATCTGGCAGGTCTGCTGACTCCCGTGCCAGTTCCCATTACACGCAGTCTTATGGAAGGCCTGCGGAACGATGTCGTATGCAACGACAATCGACTCTCCATGATACTTCCCTTTAAAACGCTTACTTACAGGGACGCTGTATCTCGCGCACTGTCTTGCGAAGAGGATGACGTCATATACACGCGCTGGTCTGACGCCTATCCGCCTGCAAACGAGCTTGCCGTCAAGCTGCACGAACTCTCCAAACCTCCCTGTTATACGACAACCTATTCCATTTTGACCGACAGAAAGGACAGCGCGCTGTTTACCTCAATCTGTCGGATCGGAGGCAAGGAAGGCTGGTTTCACGAAAACTGGATGTGGCGAATTCGTGGGATTCTGGACAGCCTCCTTATGGGAGTTGGGACGGCCCGAGGCAGAAAGAGGTCCTCCACATTGAGCGTTAACGACGTCATTGACTTCTGGCGGGTGGAAGCATTGGTCCCTAATCGCAGGCTGTTACTCCGCGCAGAAATGAAGCTGCCCGGACGGGCATGGCTTGACTTCAAGATTACCCCGGAAGGAGTCCAAAACCGTCTATCGGTTCAGGCTTACTATGACACCAGGACATTTTTCGGACGCGTGTACTGGTACATTTTCATGCCCTTCCACTCGTACATTTTCGACAGGCTTCTTATCCAGATTGAAAAAAGGAGTTGCGAGTAATCGTTCAGTTACTGGATTCATTGATAAACAAAAGCTCTACCACAACCGAAACAGGCCATCTTTTATGCTGATGCAACCTATTCTGCACGCCGTTCAATGTGCGTTGAACAGGCATTTCGAAGAGAACCCAGCCCTGATACTTAAACCGGTCATGAAACAACTTTGTATCCGCGCACGCGCAACGCGAAACCGGTAAATTATCCGAACCTTAAAGTGACACCGTAGCCGCCCTGCGGATATTCCCATTCTATCTCGTCAGGCGCCACAACCCGGCAAGTGCCGCATTCGAGGCAGTTCTCGAATGACACAATAGCCTCCCCTTTATCGTTCAACTCATAAACTTTTGCCGGACATATGAACAACTTCCCCTCAATCAGTTCGCGCGCGTTTACGCCCTTCTTTATTTTGAGGTGTGTCTCGGTAAACGGTTTGAACTTGTCGAGAGAGAGTTTGTCTTCCATGGATTTTAACACTCTATCGCTCATATGATCACCCTCCTTGCCGCAAGCGCGGTCTTAATAAAGCCGAATATGGACTCCTCTTTAAGCAGTCTCTTAAGCAGCCTAGCCTGTTTCTTGTTTTTGGGCTCGCCGTCAACCGTAAACATGTCCCGCACAAACTCCTCCATTATCCTTGGATACTTTTCAAAAAGCTGCGGATTGTGTTCGAGTGTTCGAGAGAGTTTTCTAAATTTCTTGAGGTCTTTCATTACGAAACTATCTGACATTCTATCGGCGTAAGCGGACAATGACGCTTTCGAGAAGTCTTTTTTAGCTTTTGCTTCCACTGCAACTTCACCCGCCAGACGTCCGGACTCCATGGCCAGATTGGTTCCCTCGTGAAAAAGTGACGCATCCACAAGACCGGCTGCATCACCTGCCACCATGACGTTGTCAGTAACAAGCTCAGACATCTTGTCGAAGCCGCCATCCGGAAGCAAATGCGCAGAATATTCCTTCTGTTCGCCGTCCCGTATCAGAGGAGCTATTACCGGGTGATTCTTGAAGTACTCAAGTCCATCATTAGGATTAAGTTTGCGCTCGGTCAGGGATTTGACCGTTCCTCCGATTCCAACAGAAATCGTGTCCTTGTTAGTATATATGTAGCCGGATCCCAGCGCGCCTTTTACCGACGCGCCAAAATACTCGCACGCCATGCCTTCGTTCCCTGTGAGGCCGAAACGGTCGCGTATTCTTTCTTCCGGCAATGCAATTACTTCCTTCACCGAAACAATCGCGTCTTCCGGATCGAGTTCCTTGTGAAGCTGCAGCTTCTTGGCAACAAGCGAGTTCACTCCATCGGCAAGTATGACCATGTCTCCGTAGATCTGGCCATCCTCCAATCTCGCCTTCACGCCCTTGATTCTGCCGCCATCAAGAATGACATCATCAACAACAGCGCCGGTGATTATCATCGCACCGGCCTCTTCGACCTTTCCGGCAAACCACTTGTCGAATTTGGATCTGAGGACAGTAAAACCGTTATTGTGCGGCGGCTCGCCAAACTTCTTAAACCGGAATTCGCCTGCGAGTTCGCCATCAGGCGTCATGAGTGACCATCTACGCCGGACAATGACCCTTTCAAGCGGCGCGTCCTTCTCGAAATCGGGCATGATCTGTCTCAATACGTTGGTGAAGAATATGCCACCGAACATGTTCTTCGACCCGCAGAAATCGCCTCTTTCAAGCACAATGACCTGCAAACCGGCTTTGGCAGCCACATAGGCCGCCGTGAGCCCAGCCGGCCCTCCTCCAACCACAATCAAATCGAACTTATCTTCTGCGCCCATTTCGTTCATCTCCCTTCATTTTTCACGCCAGTATAATGCGGTCTGGCGTCTCCAAAGTCAAGATGCCACCATTTGTAATGCTTTAGTTATGGGGTGGATGGGCGGTGCCGCCCGTCTACGTGAGTACGCTACGCTGTGGTACGCCGGCAAGTCACGTCGTAGCCAGAGGCGAAGACGGAACCCGCCGTGAACTCTTCGTAGTTCCATTGACGCGGCGCCTGCGCCCTACCAAACATCCGTGACTCTTGCCACCCGGTAACAGAAGGATTACCAGCATTTTGCCGGCGAACCCAAGCAGTCGAATGAAGCCATCAAATCGCCCCGCTGTTTTCAACAGCCGGGCAGGATCTGGTTGCGGCATGGCCCATTTATTAACGATGCCGGAGGCGATTACTTTATTTTGCTTCTTTTTGTGCAGGTTTGCGGCTATTCATTGCTGGATATGGAAAACACAGAATTCAAATGGAAGTTGGACCGGCCACTTGCGGTGTTCGACATTGAAGCCACCGGCATAAATATTCGCACCGACAGGATCGTCGAAATCGCAATCACCAAGCTCATGCCAAAAGAGAAACGCGAGACATTCAGCTTCCGTGTGAACCCCACGATCCCAATTCCACCAGAAGCAACGAAGATTCACGGCATAACCGATGCCGATGTGGCCGACCGGCCGCGCTTCGCGGCTATCGCGAAACAGGTTAACGAAATCCTGGAAGGCTGTGATCTCGGCGGCTACAACATCCTGCATTTCGACATTCCGATTCTTATCGAGGAATTCATGAGGGCCAATATCAGATTCCATATCGAAGGACGCCGCGTATTTGACGCCCAGCGCGTTTTCCACAAGCGCGAACCACGTGACCTTACGGCGGCCCTGGCCTTCTATTGCGGCGAAATGCACCTCGACGCCCACGGCGCCGAAGGCGACGTGCTAGCGACAATCCGCGTGATGGAAGGCGAATTCGAGAAGTATCACGACCTGCCACGGGACATGGAAACACTGGACAAGTATTGTAATCCGCGCGATCCAAGCTGGGTTGACCGCACGGGCCGCCTCAAATGGCTTAATGGCGAAGTCGCTCTAAACTTCGGCAAGAAGAAGGATGTGACGCTGCGCAGCCTGATGAAAGACGATCCCAATTTCATCAAGTGGATGCTCAAAAGCGATTTCCCGCGCGATATGCAGGAAATTATCAAGAACGCCTCAGAAGGTCGCTGGCCGACTCCGCCAATCGTCTGAAAGGGCCAAGCCGATCGAAATCAGCGCTGACCACATCCAGATGCACAGAGAAGAAAGATCACAAAGCTGGGAACCCGCATATTTGACGCCTGTTTAGTCATGATTCTGATCTCTCCGTGCTTTCAACATAGCGTTCATACTGCCGGTGCGATAGCCTTCGAGATCGAGGGAGACGTAGAGAAAACCGGCTTTCTTTGCGGCTTGCACAACCTTGTCGGATACGGTTGCATTCAACATTTTCTTCATTTCAGCTGGTAGAATCTCGATGCGGGCGACATCACCATGATGACGAACGCGAATCTGCGTGAACCCCAACTTCCGGAGCACAGTTTCAACTGCGTCAATCGCATTCAGCTTCTCTTCTGTAATTTTCGAGCCATATGGAAAGCGCGAAGCAAGGCACGCGAATGCAGGCTTGTCAGCTGTCGGAAGCTTCATCTTCCGCGACAGGCTTCGAATCTCGGACTTTGTCAATCCCGCGTCGAGCAGCGGGCTGAGCGTCCCGCTTTCCTTCACCGCTTTTCGCCCGGGCCGGTAGTCGCTCAGATCGTCGGCGTTGCTTCCATCCGCAATCTTCTTGATTCCGTAATGTGCTGCGATTCTCCTGACCACCTTAAAAAGCTCCCGTTTGCAGAAGTAACAACGATTCTCAGGGTTCTCGGCAAAACCCGGTATATCGAGTTCGTTGGATTCAACGATCACATGTTTGATTCGCAACAGCTTTGCGATCTTCGCTGCATCATTCTGTTCGTGCGCAGGATACGTTGGAGAGAGCGCGGTGACTGCAATCGCCCTGTCGCCTAATTCCTGTTTTGCAACGGCGGCAAGGAATGTGCTGTCAACTCCGCCTGAGAAAGCTATCGCCAGCCCGCCGGTGTTGCGAAGTTGCCTGCGTAAGAGAGTAAGTTTGCTGTTTGTTGTAGTCATACGTGTTTTTTTCTGTCGCATTCTTTTTCCGCTAGTATATTCTGCCTCCATGTTTGATCGCAATCTTATTAAAGAACGAGTGAGCTGAATGACAGAGTTATCCATAGTGATCCCAATTTATAACGAAGTGGAGAACATTCCCCTGCTCTGCGAGAGGCTTAACGAAGTTCTTCCCAAGCTTGGACGCTCGTACGAAGTTCTGCTGATTGACGACGGAAGCACCGATGGCTCGTGGGAGAAATTGGTGGAATGCGGCAGAAGGTCACGCTGTTTCCGCATGATTCGATTCAGGCGTAACTTTGGCCAGACTGCCGCAATGAGCGCTGGATTTGCCGAATCCAAAGGCAAAGTGGTAATTACGCTCGATGCTGATTTGCAAAATGACCCGGCCGATATCCCAAAACTGCTCGCCAGCATTGACAAGGGATTTGACGTTGTGAGTGGATGGCGCAAGGATCGTAAGGACGCCTTCTTAAACCGTCGCCTGCCCTCGCAGATTGCAAATTCTCTCATAAGCAACATCACCGGTGTAGCACTGCACGATTATGGCTGCACTCTCAAGGCGTACAGGCGGGAAATTGTGCAAAACATTAATCTTTATGGTGAAATGCACAGGTTCATACCGGCGCTGGCAAGCTGGGTCGGCGGGAGCATTGACGAGGTTCCGGTCAGCCATCAGCCGCGCAAGTTCGGCAATTCCAAGTATGGTATTTCGCGCACTATAAGAGTTCTGCTTGATCTTCTGACCGTAAAATTCCTTCTGCGATACAGCACGCATCCAATCCAGATATTCGGCAAGCTCGGCCTGATTTTCGGGCTTCCCGGGATGGCAATGCTGGTGACTTTTCTATTCGCTCACATCGGCTACAACCTAGGGATCGTGTCGCTCCATGAAATCGTTGAGATCGCCAAGCGACCAGCATGGATCATCACTCCTTTCATGCTGATATTGTTCTGCATGCAATTCATCAGCATGGGATTGCTGGCCGAGATACAGATACGCACATACCACGAATCGCAAAGCAAGCCGATTTACGTGATCAAAGACATCGTGGAGCCGGCGGTTTGACGGGTCGAGACTTGGCAAATGCAGAACCTGCTTCAATCGATTGCCCCTGAGGATGTTTCCCCTGCTCTTCTCATCCTTGGCGCATTTGTGTCGATCATTCTAATTGCCGGAGTGATCTGCGACATCATTATTCTTATTCGCCTGAGACGAAGGCCGGTTAACATTCCTGACATGACAGCCCGCCTGCTCACCACGCAATGGACATTGACCGACGCCGGGACTGTCTTGCTGGCAATTGCCGTCGTCGCTGCTTTTTTCGCCCTTTATGCAATGTTTCTGCGTTTCTCCGGCTTCGCCGTAACGACCGAATATACGGAAGCAGTCTCCACTCTGGTCGAAACGCTGTCATACCAGATTGTAGCTCTTGCCACCATCGTCGGGATTATGAACTCGAAGGGACTTTCATGGCGCGAAGCCTTCGGAATTGAGCGAGCCAGGCTTGCAACAAACATACGTCTGGGTGCTTTCTTTTATCTGGCCACGATGCCCATTTTCGTATTCGTCTCGCTTATCTACGACGTTGTCTTGAACTTCTTCGGTTTCTCCGTAGAGCAGCAGGAAATTCTGTCCATACTTATTAATCCCAGCCTGCCCTGCTGGCTTCAGATAACCCTTATGCTCCTAGCCATCGCCGCAGCACCAATGATTGAGGAGTTCCTTTTCAGAGGAATAGTCATGCCAGCTGTAACCAGACGATACTCGCTCCCAGTTGCCGTATGTCTGGTATCATTCGCTTTCGCCGTCATTCATTTCCACGCAGCAGCCCTGCTGCCTTTATTCGTAATAGCCGTTGCATTCTCGTCAGGTTATCTCTATTCGGGCTCTATTATTGTTCCTATAACCATGCACATGTTTTTCAATGGTGTAACCGTCGTCATCTATCTCATGTCCAAAGACGCTCCAATTGACACTCTGGGATTTCTCCATCTCTGGTGAACCGGATTTCGCAACGTCCCTGTGAAACGACAAGAAGTCAGCGCGAATATATTAATTCCCGGAAAGCCGTGATTGAATGGAAAGTGATTCTATCTGAGTACCCACGCGTGCCAGGCCTTGCGTAACCAGAACAGCAAACGGCAAACAGGTCGTTCCCTCCGATTGACAGACTGCAAAAATGTCGCCAATCTTTCGCTGACGAGCCTGAATCAATGCACGCGGCCAAGCACCAGTCTACCAGGTTAGGCGAGTAGAAAAGAAGCAATTGCCGTCGATCGTCCTGCTGCTCCACCGATCGCGCCGCATACGAGCCGTTTGATCTGATCATGGTGTCAAAACATGGATTGCACGCAAGCCAATACATGTGGCTGGTTTCGTCGTATGCAATGTCGAACTTCATGTGCCCGCCTGGCATAGAAACGAGATACTTCTGCATGTCGCTTGGAGCAGCTTTATTTTGGATTGTCATCCCGCCTGACTCGTCGCTAATCACACTGGCAATTGCCGCAACATTGCGTACGTTTGTATGAGTCTCGGCAAAAAGATGAAGCGTCCGACCGCGCGGATCGCGCCAACGGTGATTTGGGTCTATTATTTCCACAAGATGCGGCGTAGCCCAATCCAATTGAAAGTCGGATCGCCGCAAGCTGTTCTTTTGTGATTGTTTAAGCGATTCAGAAATCGAGTCAGGTGAACTCTGAATACCAAAATATTCAAAACATTGCGCTGGCACAAATTCCGCAAAAGACTTGCACGGCTCGGACACAGTCCAGGCTTTCCGATTCGCGAGGTCCGTTCCCTCTCTTGCGCGGAAGACGACCGGAATCAGAACCGGTCCATTCTTCCCTGCAATTCTTTTCATGACGACAAGGTATACGTTTTCGTTGGCGTGAAACACGTTTACAGGGGTCAGGACATAATCGTCACCTTCCATCGCCAGCTCAGCCGGCTTGCTCCAGCTTTCCCCGCCGTCGACGGATCGCATGATCCTGAAGGTCCCAGCGAGCCCCATGAGATAGATCGTATGCCCGACCCTGAAAAGCTGTGCCTGATGAAATGGAAAATCGACCTTGCTTGTCCAAGTCTTCCCCTTGTCGGACGATACGAGCACCTTGCCCTGCAGCCAATGGCCGGATACAGGCTCGCGCGCCTTCGCGCCCTCAAGATGCTTCGTGCCCGGTCCAGTCATGTCGAATGACACTACAATTCGTCCGCCCGGCAAACTAACGATGGATGGATTGCCGAGCGAGACACCGGCAGGGTCCGGCGATAGAAACACGTCTGCACCCGGCGCAATGGGAATCACTTTCCATTCGGAAACCGCTCCTCCTGTTCGCATAGGCAGTATAGTATCCTCCGTTGAATTTACTCTTGTGCAATATTACGCAGACAGAAGTGAGGAGGCAACTGTGATCGCACGATTAGCGTAATTATTTCTACGGTTTTATATATTGAATCAGATGCAGCGGCACGGTAGTATGAAAGCGGGTAAAACAAGACAACATGATTAAGAAACTCAATCATTTATTATTGCTTCTTTCTTTGGGCGTGTTAACAGGCGGTTGCGTGCTTTTTGGGGATCGCAAGGTTTATGTCTCCGGCTCGGTCACAGACGAGAATGGCCACCCTCTTCAAGACGTAACCATACGATTGGCCAAGGTAGAACTTGGCACAGACACGAATGGCTTTTTCCGATTTGGCGGAGTTTTCCCTGGAAGCCATCTCATTGTCAGTGCAATAAAGCCTGGGTTCAAACCATATGAAGGGTCAAACAAGTTCAATTCTTACCACATCTCCATTTCCCTCGCCGGAGAGACATCCAACGGAGAGAGCAAGGCGGATTGGAGAATATTGAAAGAAGATGAACTATGGACGAGAGGTCCCCGTATTAATTGAGAAGCCAATGGCGGTTGGGGAGCTTTTTATGCTTGCCAATGGATTAGGCCTCGACAAGGAAACTCTTTCTATGGCACTCAACTTCGCTCATCCAACACCGACTTGTCATCCTGACTTCATCTGACGGCTTCCTGACGTAGCTCTGACAAGCTATTACAATTACCGGCAGAATATCAAAACTTGCTGTGGGAAAACATGGCTATAACCAGCACATTCCCACAAGCCCTGATTCTGTCATCACGGCCCAATCTGACGCTCTATCGTGACGCCATCAGTAGTGTTGGGCGCGTCCACATTCTTGGGCAGTATCGCGTCAACCCAGTTGGTCGGCGATGATGATGGTGTAACTTCAAACGTTATCCCGCATGCGCCGTTATTATTGGTTGGAACCTTCCACGCATACTCATAGTAGTAGTTTCTCAGTACATAGTACGAACTGACCTTCGTCAGAGGATCGTTGCTCACAGATCCGTTGTATTCGACCAGCGTGCCGGTCGTGGGTATTCTCCACCATGAATTCGATGTTGCCTTGAATGTCGCAATTCCAACAAAATTGCTGCCATTCGGCAAATCCACGTCCATTCGCGCCGACAGGTTCGGATAGCTCAATATGCTCCAGCGACATGTTACCACATTGCCAGGAGTCAGGCTGTTCGTAATCTGTATGTTTTGTACTACGGCTCCGCGCCTGTAAAGAGCCTGACCGATTGTCTCGAATGTAGGTGAAATCTTGATCAGCGTATCATTCTGAACCTCCGCTGTCGCCCCTGCGCCAATGTCCCGCGCTATCGCCTTGCCGTCAGTACCATATGGGCGCGAATCTATTCCATCAGGAATGTTTGCATTGACATACGCATAGCCGTCCTCACGCGCCGTAAGAAAGCTGACATGATATGTACCACTGGTGCTGCTCGGCATAATCCAGTTGGTTTCAAAGCTGTAAACCATGGACTGCCAGTCGCCGATCAAGGATGCGCCGTTTGTGGGCGCTCCTGTCAAAGCTCCGTTAAGTATTGCATTGGTCACGCTGCCGCCAACAGGCAGATGTATCTTCAGGGCTGATAGGATCGGCTCGAATGCCTCAACCTGCCACTGTATTGTGTTCGTTACGCCTGGAAGCAACCCATCCTGCATATTTATGGACCTGACAACTCCGCCTTCTAAAAGTTCGAGATTTTGCAGTTTGGAATACTTCGACGAATAATTCACCTTGAGTGCGTCGCTTGCCGAATTGCCGTAAGCGTCATAGGCCGTAACAGTTATGATGTTTGTCCCATTGTACAAGGTTATACCACCGGTGTAGCTCCAATTCGTCGTGCCTGTGCATTGCCCGCTACCGCCGCGATTGTCGGAGAATTGCACGCTGACGATACCGCACTGATTCGATGCTCTGCCCATGATGGCGTTCAGAACCTGATTCGTGGCCGTGTATGTCGAACTTGATGTGGGGTTTGTGATCGTGATCGTTGGTGCTGGATCATACCACGCCCTGGCAACTGTATTGCTCGTAATCGTCAATGTCGCAGTTGTTCCGTCAAATGAATCAACTCCCGTCCAACCAGTGAACTGCCAGCCTCCGTTCAACGCAGCCGGCGCGTTGAGAGTCACGGCGGCGCCTGTCGCGTAAGGACGCACAAACGGCGTGATTCCAGACCCTTGATTGAGATAATCATTCGGTGTTACAATGATATTCGCCTTCTGTTTTGAGTTGTCCAGCCCCATGGCCTGAACAGTCAGGTTGAATCCGAAGTTGGCTGTGATGGATTTTCCGGAATTCATCTTAACCGTGATATTCGTTCCGTTTATCGGTGCCCATTTAGTGTCGCCGGTCCAACCCGCAAACAAACGACCTGACGTTGGAGTTGCCGTTATCGTAACGGTAGAGCCACAGGCATACCATGCGCTTGTCACATTAACGCTCCCGCCCCCGTGAACCTTTGTTGAAAGGAAGCAGTTCGTTTTCCATGACCAAGTGATGGTTGAATTGTTGCTCAGTGCGAACGACCCTGTGTTCGCGTTCTTCCCGCCGGCTGGCAGACTCCCGCTTGCTGTCCATCCACGGCAGATATACTGTTCAGTGCTTCGGGTATCAGGGGTCGTGACGCAGCTGTTCATAACTGCGCCGGCATCGAACCAGTTCACTCCGACTGGCGGTGTTGCATTGCCGTATTCACTGACGACAGTCAACTTTCGCGCTTTCCACAGCGTCGTTGGACAACCGGCAAACGTTGAGCCCCAGCCCGTGGTCCCTGGCAGGTAATGGATGACGATATTAGTATTGCCGTCAAAAACATCCGCGCCGGCCAAACTCGGAGCGTTGCCGGTGAAATAGATGTTATTCAGATTGTCACAGTCCTCGAACGCATAGTCATCTATGCTGCTAACATTGTTGCCCATTTTGATGCTGGTAAGGCTCTCGCAGTCATAGAACGCCTCTTCCCCGATGTAGGTGACGCTGTTGCCAATTGTAGCGTTGGTAAGGTTCTCGCACTCATAGAACGCCTCTTCACCAATGCTGGTGACGCTGTTGGGGATTGTGACACTGGTGAGGCTCTCGCATTCCTCAAACGCATCGTCCCCGATGCAGATGACGCTGTTGGGGATTGTGACGCTGGTCAGATCGTAGCATTCCTCGAACGCATCCTCCCCGATGTAGGTGACGCTGTTGCCAATTGTAGCGTTGGTTAGGCTCTCGCAGTCATAGAACGCCTCTTCCCCGATGTAGGTGACGCTGTTGCCTATCGTGAGGTTGGTCAGATTGTAGCAGCCATAGAAGGACCAGTCACCGATGCTGATGACGCTGTCGGGGATATTGACGCTGGTCAGATCGTAACAGTAGCCGAACGCACCCTCCGCAATGTTCTTCACGCCGTTGCCTATCGTGACGCCGATCAAATTCTCGCACTCATAGAACGCACAGTAACCGATGCTGATGACGCTGCAGCCTATCGTAGCGTTGGTAAGGTTCTCGCACTCATAGAACGCCGCGTCACCAATGCCGATGACGCTGTCGGGAATCGTGATGCTGGTTAGGCTGTTGTAGTCCCCGAACGCTTCGTTCCCAATGTGGGTTACGGGAAGGCCATCTATGGTTCCGGGAATTGTCACGTCACCACCGGCACCGGTGTAAGCGGTAATGGTGATCGTATTATCGGAATTTGTCGTGTAATTGTATTGCGCCTGCAACATCCCGGCGCTTGCCATCAACAACAACGCAACCATCCATCCTTGTTTCATCTGCATTACCAGTCTCCTCCATCTGCGTTAGATAATTAATCGTTAATTTGTTAACAAATATGAATCAGGACAATGTCATACGCAAGATAAAACATTGTCCCACAGAATCATGCAGGATGCATATTGTTTATGACTCTTGAGCGCAGAAACATCGCGCCATTTAGAGCCGCTAATGACAAAAAAGCCGCGAAGTTAAATAGATGCTTGTCTTTTCCACATCTGATTTGAGAGAGTCTCGACGGTTTTTGCGGATAAGAGACGGGCTTGTTATGAAGAATAATCTGAGCGAAACAAAGGTGTTCTTATTTCGTTGGCAAGCAGAAATATGTGCTTTACGGGCCAGGATATTTGGATTCAACACTAACATTTGGCGTCTCAACGCAGGCGATGCGGATAAGCAGATTATGCTGTGCGGAAGATGGGGTGTGAGAATGGAGAAATAGGATACCATCGTCCATGCTACAGACACAGTAACCAGCGCCATGATGCTGACATGAGGTGCAAACGGAATGAAAGACTATGACGTCGCGGCCTACATTTGGCCATCCTATCACTACGAACCGAGAGTTGAGCATTTCTGGCCTGAAAAAGACGGTGAGTGGTATACGGTCCGCCGGGGAACACCACGCTTTCCTAGCCATGATATGCCACGCATTCCACTCCTTGGATACCAGGACGAAGCTGATCCGGCTGTCATGCGTGCACATGTTGAACTGGCACGCGCACACGGCATCAATGTCTTCATTGTGGATTGGTATTGGTACGAGAATGCGCCATGTTTCGAGCGGCAATTGAACGAAGGTCTGATTCCTGCACTGGCCGGAACAGACACCAAGTTCTATCTTATGTGGGCCAACCACGATGTTGACACACTCTGGAACATGTATACCGACACCTACTGGGACAGGCCGAGGGAAAGGCTTTGGAGCGGACAGGTCAATCGGGAAACACTGGAATCCATGTTCGATCGAATAATCGACAAGTATTTTTCACTGGATTCCTACTACCGTATTGCCGACAAGCCTGTCTTCTCGATTTTTGACTATCCCAACCTGATCGCGGGGCTGGGAGGAGTCGAAGCGACGCGGGATTCTTTCGCTTGGATGCGCCGGCGCTGCGTCAAGCGCGGACATTCTGGCCTCGACATACAGGCCATAGCAAAATCCGGCACCAGTGTGGAGGCTAGCAGCGAATACCAGACAGCCCGATCTCTCAGGTTTGACAGTGCCACAGCATACCAATACGGTATGGATTCCGGACAAACAGGAGACTACGTCTTATGGGCAGACAAGGCTATTTCCTTATGGAACAACTACGAGAAAGCCTATGGTACGTACTATCCTCACGTCTCTGCAGGATGGGATAATACTCAGCGCAATCCGTCCTTCAAGACCGAATGCGTCGTGATGAATTCGACCCCGGCTGCCTTTGAAGCGTGCTTGTGGAAGGCACGACGGTATATGGACGATCACCCGAGCCAAAGACCACTAGTCACAATCAACAGCTGGAACGAATGGACCGAAGGCAGCTATTTACTGCCCGACATGCGATGGGGTTACGGATATTTGAGATCCGTCCGAAATGTATTCGGGCAACAGTGAACAACATTTGTGTGAGTGCCCCTCTTGAACATGTCAAAAGGCCAAAAACGTGTTGACCGGCCATCTCGGTTAGGGATAGCATAAGAATATGCATAGGCGTCTACTTGCTGCGGTGATGAAGAGAAACACATTGGTCGTTCTCATGGTCTTTTTGCTGGCTGGCTGCTACACACCATCCGATTCATGCATCCCGCCTCGCTCTCCATACGAAGTATGGTCGTCACGACTCAATGAAGGACAATTGCTGACTATCCAGGCGGCGGTGCTCGCTGCGGAAGTATTCAATGAGTCTTATGACCACACTATCAAAGAGATGAAGGAGAACCCCGCTTTGGTGGAGAGTCTTCGCAACAAAATCTACACGGCTCGCCGGTTAAATCGGAGAGCCAAGAGCTGGGACCTTTCAAAAATGCCACCTCCACCAGAAGAACCGACTTCTTGCTACCTTGGGCACTGGGTGCTCGAAGCCCCCGGCCTTCCGGTGCGCATTGACTATGCATACACAGACTCAAGGGACGGGAAGGTGTTCTCTGCCCTCAATGTAGTAACACTAAGAGGCGTGAAGGTCCTCTCTTGGATGAATAGAATGTCTCCAACGTGGGATGACCCTTTTGTCAGCTATGTCAATAGCGATCTTGCCGTTCTGGATGCAGATGACTTGATATTACACATTTCGACCAAATGGGAATAGAATGCGGCGCTCCGATGTAATGATGTATGGACACCCCGCCCCTCTTGACAGCCGGCCTTCTTTTCGCCATCTTGAATATCAATTACGGATTTCCGTCATAATGGAGGTAGTAAGTGCGGTATGAATAGAATCGTCAGATGTGCAACACTTTTCATTGCTGCATGGATTATGTTGTCAGGATGTACGACCCCAACCGCTGTGATAGAGCATAAGGAACCAATGACCGCTAAGGAGCGGATGGAAGAGGCATTCAACGCTTGCACGGATGCGCCGCATAAATACTTCGCCTTGTGTGACACGCAGAGAGCTGCTGACAAAATAAGGATGGCGGCACTGGGCGAAGTAAACTCCTCCCCTATTGTTGCCAAAGAGATTAGCGACAAGTACCTCAAGACAGTGGCGGATGAAGACAAGGCGTTCGCCAACATGAAGACGGCTTTGGATGAATGGTCAGCCGACATAGCTCGGTTGAAGACGGCGGCAGATGACTACAAGAAGTCGGCGGGACTGAAAGCGGAGTCAGCTGTGACGGCGGCTATGCGAGCTGCGGAGTCTCAGGGAAATGAATATCAGAAAAATGTCGCCAAATACGAGCAGGGACTCAAAGGATGGGAACAGCAGCGACAGGGGAAACCGTCGGTATTTCAATAAGACTATTTCGTGGCGAATGCCGACATCCGCTGAAAACGTAATGCCGATCGTGCTAAAATAATTGGGTTCGTGAATGGAGGTCGTCAATGAGCGAGTGTTTCAACTTAAAATGCCCGTCTTGTTCAAATGACTTGGAAGTTGAGGGAAGCAGGCAGGAATGGGAAGGTCAGGTTCTTGAGTGTCCTGGATGCCAAACGCATCTGAGAGTTTCAAAGGTGTCAACCGGCGACCCTAGAAAGACATTTTCCCCGCCAAGTTCCCGAGGCGCGCAAAGTCGTATTCGTTGGCGAAGCCGTACGCCTGCAATTGAAGTCTCTGCTCCGGCAACTGATGTCCTCTTTCAATGCCCGAAATGTAAAGGAACCTTATGTGTTTCACATACGGCAATAGGACGGAGCTTGCCCTGCACGGCCTGTAACGCTCCTGTAATAGTTTATAAACCGTCAGTTCGCTTCAACTGCATCAAGTGTAATTCTGGCCTATCTGCTTTTGGGACTATCAAGGGAAAGAGCGTTCAATGTCCCAATTGCCAGGAGACAACAGCAGTTCCTTCAGAGATCAATCAGATGCAGTAGCGCAAAATGAACCCGCATGAATGCCCAACTGAAATCGCCTGGAAATATCGCCAAGATTGAACAAATCGAGGTGTTGTAGGGTTTGAGGGAGAAAACCGTATTGACTCATAGCAGTTGCCGTTCCTTCTCTCCTTCAGAAAGCGTTGAGCATCCGCAGAGCTATCCCTTCTCTGGCAATCACTGCGCATTGTCGCTTGAGCAGCAAACTTCGGCTGATCTGAAAAGTAGACCTAACCACGTTCAGCGGATTCCAACATCACCTGAAAACGTAACGCCGTAACATGGTCAATATCTATGGCGTTGCGAATATCTTTTACGGTCGCATGATTTCGCCGATGTGTCTTCAA
>CAZASC010000064.1:3142-19833 GCA_964487695.1 uncultured Victivallales bacterium | reverse complement strand
GAGAAAGTTATTCCCAGCCCGAATCCGTATTCCATCTCACTCAGCGCCTTGACAGATTGGTATTCTCCCATGCTGTTGAAAGTGGCGGCGTTGTTCACCTGGCCGCCGATGAGCACGAGGTACATGCGATTCCACTGCGAAGCATCGTCTTGCGCCACTCCTTGCCCTGTTCCTGCCAGAGCAATGCAAATCGTCACGATTGCAATACCGCGGGTACTGAAGTTACAATGCATGTTTTTACTCCTCATAGACTGTTGCCTCTGCGACCCAGTGATTCTGATCTGTAACTGACACCACATTGACTCCATTCGATCCCGCCACTCGTGTATATGTTATGGCAGATGCGTCGCTTTCCGGGACACTTCCAAGGGAAGTATCGCTCACGGCCCATTGATATGGCGGAGTTCCTCCCGATGCCTCGAACGTGGCAAAAGTATTGGTGGTCGTAACCGTGGCTGGATTGATGACCAATGGCGAGATCCCGGCAGAAGATGCCGGCAACAAGGGTTCCGCATTGTCATCGCAGCCGCCTGAAGCCAGAAGAAACGCGAGACATGCAGCCGCAGTAAGCGCCAGACAAAAACCCGTCTTAACTGTATTTGTGGTGCACATTCCCTGAATGACAAGCACGTTCAATACCACTCGCCATCGCCAGGGAGCCCCACGTTCTACGATGGGAGGAATGGCGGAGGCGGGTTGCCTGATATGCTACGGCGGAGTTCCGCTGAGAAGCCCGGCCCTTCCGCTTCGTCGCGACACGTTGGGCGGGGAGCTTCACATGGTGGAGTGTCTCTACATGATTCGGATTCCAGACGGTGGCGGGCTAAGAACGCGGTTCGGGCGGATGATGCATTCGGGATGCGGCAATTTCTGCCTGCGTCAAGATGTATTGCCTGTCAGGGAAATCAGTGACAATCAACGTGTGTGTCAGTGGATGAATCAGGGAGATGTTTGAAGAATGCTTCCGCCCATTTTGCGGCGAGAGCAGAGTTGCCGACAGCGGTAAAAGCAACGCATAGAATACAGGCTGATTCCAACAAGCCCTGGGAATTGCCAAGCTCCAGCGAATTCCGATACATTTCGTCGTGGAATTCGATAAGTTGACCAGCGTATCCCGGCACGTATGTCTTGCTTGTATTCATGGTGATGTTAAATTTATCGGCAATCTGGGGATTGTATTAAGTTTGCGCATGGGAGCATCGTGATGAAATACGGATATTCCGAGTTGGAGTTTGGGCGATATCGTAAACTGATAGACCACATTCCACTCATTGTGTTTTCTTCTGAAGGGCTTGCCATCTCATCGAATCAGACTGCGCTTCGACTACTGGGTATCCGCAAACGGCTCGCCAAACCTTTCGACATGCAAGCGGCAGGATATGCCATCCTTGACGAAGCGGGGCGGGAGTGTCGTCGTGAGCGTCTGCCGTGGTTTCGTGCGTTGCACACGAATCGCATGCTCAGCGGAGTTGTGTGTCAGCTTGTCACTCCTGATGGTACGAGACGGTGGTTCGAGGTTACGGCTATGCCGGTCTCGGATCAGTACGGTGTCAAGGCTGGTCTTGCATTGTGCACTCTCACAAACATCACCGACCGTAAGAGTCGCGAAAACTATCTGGCAGACGAGCTTAAACATGTGAAGACCCTGGCCACTTGTTTTTCCAGGGTAATCTGTTCTTCCGACACATGTCACAATTGCGGCGTTTTTCGTTCGGTGCTAAGAACAGCCGTGAAGCGGATCGGAGCTACGGGCAGATTGTGCACATTCGAGAACCACATTGATCAGAGTGGCGGCCTGACCTCCAGATGTGTGTGTAATATGGCAGCGTTGTCAAATAAGAACGGGCGCAGCAACGACATGCATGTGTCGTGGCGGGCACTGCCAGTGGACTTGCAGGAAGCTTTGAGCAGGAACAAACGCGTTGACATAACGGCTGAGATGCACGCCGGCAAGGGGGCAGAAGTTTTGCGCCGTTTGGATATCAAGGCCGGAGTCTTGATGCCGGTATTCATCTCCAAAATGTGGACAGGCTTTATCGCCGCGGGCGACTCTGCGGAGGGAAGGGCATTCAGCGAGGATAATCAGCGACTGATTCGCTCGATAGCCGACATAGCGGGTTCATTGCTTCAGCACAAGGATGCTCAAAGCCGGTTGCTTCAATCACAGAAGATGGAGATGCTGGGATCGTTGTCAGGAGGTCTGGCTCACGATTTCAACAACATCCTGGCGAATATTCGCGCTTCGCTGCAAGTCACTCTTCTTGAACATGAGAAGGGTGGATCAAACGTTGTCGAAGTGAGTCGCGAAATAAACCAGGAAATCAATGAGGCATCAGAATTGGTACGACAACTGTTACTTTTCAGTTCTCCGTCCAAAGTTCAAAGCCGGTGGATCCCTGTCAACGAACGCGTCCGGTTGATGACCCGTCTGTTTCGCCGGATGATACCCAAAATCATAGCTGTGGAAGTCAATTTGCCTTCAAATGAAATGGTGGTCAGGATTGAATCGTCGCATTTTGAGCAGGTGATCATGAACCTTGTTCTGAATGCCCGGGACGCAATGCCAAAAGGCGGAACATTGAAGGTCGGCATTTCACTGTTGCGTGGAGACCAGATAGTCTCTGCGCCAGTGCGCATAAGACGAAAAGCGTTTTATGTCTGCGTGGCAGTTTCTGATACGGGAATCGGCATTCCGAGCGATTCGATAAAACGGATTTTCGAACCTTTCTATACGACAAAGCGGACCGAGAAAGGCACTGGGCTCGGACTTTCGATAGTCCAGTCTGTGGTGAATCATAATCGTGGGTGTATCACCGTGGAAAGCGAAGTGTCCAAAGGTACTGCCATCAGGTGTTATTTTCCTGGGAAACTCAAAGTCGAAAAGAAGAGCGGTGTAAAAAAGCGGCGGAATCAAGGCAAAACGGCGTCAGGACATGAGACGATTCTTGTTGCCGAGGATGGCGCAACGATGCTCAAGGCTATCCGCGACGTCCTGACAAATTCCGGCTACAAGGTGTTGGAATGCAAGGATGGATTGCAGGCCATGGACACCTTCAAGGAGAACATCAATGCGATTTCACTGGTAATGCTCGATATAGGCCTGCCCGGCGTGATGGGTGATGAATGCCTGAGGCAGATGAGGATACTCAAGCCGCGACTCAAGAGCATCCTGATCACAGGATACCAGTTCGACAAAGCCAAAGAGAGCCTCTTTAGAAAAGAGACAAACGGATTCCTGAACAAGCCGTTTGATCTGGCCGAAGCCGTTGCGACCGTCAGGCGTGTGCTGGATGAGAAAACGCCAGCATCCCGTTAGCGACTACCGCTTCCGGTGCTGCATATTCTTCCACCTTTGCCATTTCTTCACCCAGACATTCTGGGCAATAAGAGTGTGTATAATTGGCATCCCTTGCAAGGAACCTTGGCTCAGCCAACCAATTGTGGTTTACCTTGATACGGCGGCATTTGCTGCACTTGACCATAATTAAATGTGTCATAATTTTGTTCCCTCATGGCGACGTTTTGTTCGCTTCGTGCCGAACGTTTATTGATATGTGCAAGGCATGCTGTATGCCACAGCCAGCAGGAATGACGGCATGTGACCTGCTATTGGTAAGTTGTGTTTCGGCTTAATTAAGAAGGAAAGGATGATAGTCATGCGTGTAAGCGACAACATGATTACCGATAATCTGCTGAATTATATTCAGCAGGGAGAGAGTTCAATTTATGATCTGCAATCGCAGATATCGAGCGGACTGACCGTGGCAAGGCCATCTGATGATCCAGCAGCTTACAGTCTTATCAGGGCGAATCAGGTGGATAACGCTCTGGCGCAGCAGTACCAAGTGAACACCAACAGCGCGCAGTCTTCTCTAAACACCCTGGACTCGACCATGCAAAATATGACGAATATCATGCAGCGTGTTTCCGAGATTGTCACAACTGGAAGTGATGGTACGCAACCAGCTTCAGGTCTGAGCGCGCTTGGCACAGAAGTTAATCAATATCTCGAACAGATGGTGTCAATGGCCAACTCGTCGTCGAATGGCCATTACATATATGGCGGAACTCAAACAGATAAACCCCCTTATGTTGTTACACGCGATTCCAATGGACAGATAACTGGTGTCACATACGAAGGTAATCAGGACAGTCAATCAGTGGAGGTCGGCAAGGGTTCATATGTTCCGGTCAATTTGGCTGGGTCGGACACTACATCTTCACAAGGCCTGTTTCAAAGCGACTCAACGGACATGTTTAACGATCTGATTAACATTCGGAACAGGCTCATGAACGGCGAGAATCTTGCTCAGTCACAGGATTGTACGGCGGACCCCGGAACCGATACCATCAACGTAAGCGGTATTTGCAGCACGGGCAGCACAATTCAGTTTTCTTCGACAGGGACGCTTCCGGCAGGATTGCAGCCCAATGTGAATTATTACGCGATCCGCGTTTCGGATACGGAGATAAAAGTGGCCGCCACTCTTGCCGATGCTCGCGCGGGAACGGCGATTGATTTGACGGACGCGGGGACAGGGCAGATGTCTGTGGTTGGAGCGGCTGTGACTGACGTCAGCAACGATAACGATCAGATATCCATGGTCACTGCGAAAGTCGGGGCATATGAGCAGCGAGTTACTACGGCGCAATCACTATTGACCTCGGAAACCCAGGAAGATACGACCAATGTTCAGAATGAAGGCGCAGTGAACGTTGCAAAGGCAGCCACCGAGCTGTCGAACCAGCAGAACGCTTATCAAGCGGCTCTTAGCGTTACGGCTAAATCCTTGCAAACAAGTCTGCTTAATTACATGTAATTCCACAGCTGATTTTAGGCGCAGATTGTTGACCCGTTCGATTCGTGAACAAAGCAGCGTTGACGCTGGCTCTTTGAATGACTGTATTGCCGTGGCGTTGAAGGTAAAGACATGGGCTGTTTGCGGCGTCGAAATGCCAGTTTATCACAAGGAGTCCGTCTTCTGTTAGCGACGCGCAGAGGTTGCGGAGAAGTTGGTGCTGCCTGTTGCTATCGAGATGACGGTGCACATTGGCCAGAAGGATAGCATCGTAGTTACGACTCAAAGGGTGCCGAACTGGATCTGCTTGATAAAGATGAATCCTATGCTTATGAAACATCCATTTCACCAGAATCTCGGGTGGCGTCACAATATCCGTGCCATGTATTTCCCTGCAAAGATTGTCCGGACGAAGAAACTCTGAGGCCAGGATCGTATTTCGCGCTCCTGTTTTTATTGAGCAGCCGACATCAACATAGGACAGCTGTCGTTTGTTTCCAGTCTCCAGTATCTGTCGAAGCCACAGGAAGACGTTCCGGTTTCGATACTCGTCGGATGTGGCGTTGTACTCAAGAGCTGAATCAAGAGTCCTGTATAATCTCTTGAGATAGCGCGGTTTTAAGGACGAATCTGAGAGCATTGCGTAATCCATAAGACAGCTGATTGCGGTTTTGAGTCGGCTCTGCAGATCACATGCCTGCTCTTCAGCTTCTGGTCTTCTTTGGATCTGAGTGAATGCGGCAATTTCCGAAATGATGTGTTCTCCCATCCTGCTGGCAAGATTGCAGGATATGGCATTGGAATCGATTCTTCGCAACAATTGTTCGGCGCGCCTTAAATGTTCACGGCACATTGGAGCAGTTGCAGCTTGGGATTCATCGATCCATTTACGACCCAGGGACATGACATGCTCGACTCCGGCAAGGGCGGTTTCAACTGAATCATCCGAACAGCTCGGCATATTCCGCAATTGTCGTATTCGATAGTCCAATCGTGAAGCGGTGAACCAGGGATTGGGCATGTTAAAGAATGCGGATGAAGTGAAAAGTGGATTTTCCCAGAGTGATTCCGGCAATTCAGGATAAACTTTCATTTGTGCAGCTGCGCTTCGTAAAAGATCTGGAGACCATGATAATCCAAGCACAGGCAATGCCACAGGGGAAAAGTTTTCCTCTATGGCATTGCCTGTGCTTTCATCTTGGATGAAAGTGAGTGGCTGGAATGGAAATACCACTGACAGAAGAAATGAAAATTGACAGTGAGATCGTAAGGCGTTGGTACTGTGTTAGATCCAAGCCAAAGCATGAACACATAGCTTCCGGGCAACTGCGGATGTTACCTGATGTTGAAGTCTTCTGCCCATTGATTCGTTACCAGAAGGTGACGGTTCGCGGCCCTGTTTGGTTTACAGAGGCTGTTTTTCCTGGATACGTGTTTGCACGGCTGAATCTGGCAGAGGAATTACGGAAAGTCAGCACGACGCTTGGCGTTGATGGAATCGTTCATTTCGGACAGCGCTATGCCGAATTGGAAGACTCACTCGTTGATGCTATGCGTAATCATTTAGACGGCAAAGAGATAAAGTGCTTTTCTGTTCCAATAGCTGTCGGTGAACACGCTCAGGTAATTGATGGACCTTTCGTTGGCTTGGACGTTGTGGTGACCCGATTCGTGTCTGCGCGCGAAAGAGTAAGGATATTGTTGAATGTTCTAGGGCGGGTCGTGGAAGCTGATGTCAAGCTATCGGCTTTGGCCGCCAAACCAGTCAATCCTCTTGCGGCGTGATGCCATTCGAATGACATTCCAGAGCTGAGAACAGGTATTTGTATATTTGGTTCATGAATTGAATAAACGTTCGGCATTGTCGGAGATAGCGACAAATCAATGAGCGTCCTTGAGTCCAATCTGGCGATACTGAAGAAGAATTACCCCGATCTTAGTCGTAGGCTTGATGCCTTTCCAGACAAGGAATGTGTTCGGGTTTTCAAGGCAAGGGACGGTGGCGTTGCTTACGGCATCCAGAAAAATGGCATTGTTCATCCCTTCACAGATCCAGATAAGCCGCTTTCCAGAATTCAAAGTCAGATGGATCAATGGGTGAATCAACTTGCAGACTATACCCGTCCAGTGCTCGTGGTGGGGGTATATCCAGGCAACGAACTTCTCTGTCTGTTTGACAGGGCTGAAGAGGACAAAACTCCTCATTGTCCGCAACCAATATGGGTGTGTGTTGATTCAACTGCCGGCCTTTGTGGCTTTCTTAAGTCAAGGGATGTACGACGTGTTTTGGAATCCTCGCGCGTTCAATGGTTTTGGCACACTGCGATGCAGTCTCGCGTTCAATGGTTGCGCGAACATTCAGAGTTCCCGCATATATTTACGCTCATAAGTGGCGCCGCCGACGCAACGCTCGACCGAATCATGCCCCCACTTGCTGAACTTGTGGCTCAACGACAGTTGGAATATGATCGGCTTAAGGTCGAAAACGAATTGTATTATGATGCCATCAATGACGCTTCTCTCGCGGAAATTATTGAAGGAAAGGGGTGCCGCAAGCCGCGTCTGATGATGCCCACCGTTGTCTGGTCAACATACGTTCAACATTCAACGCGGGACACATGTTCCGCGTTCGCAAGTATGGGCTGGGAGACAAGTATTTTAAAAATGGACGCCATGCTAACACCTTATCATCTGGTGAAATCCATCAATGAATTCAAGCCGGACGTGTTTCTTTTCATTGATCATATGCGCTATGAGGCGGAAGATATTTACCCACGCAATATGATGCTGCTCACCTGGATTCAGGACGACATGTCTAATCTTCAATGCAAGCGGGCAGGGGAGAAACTCGTCGAATATGCTGCCAGAAATAAACGCGACCTCGTCGTTGGTTACGTCGAGGGCCTTGACTTCAAATTTGGATACCCGAAGGATCGACTGGTGCCGATGCCGATTCCAGCCAATTCTCGCATTTTCCATCCCGTTTCGCTTACGAATGCTGATCTGGATAAATATGGTTGCGATCTTGCCTTTATGACGAACACCAGCATGCCGTCAGAACAAGTCATAGAGAGAAAGATTCTTCCCCAAGTCGAATCCATGGGCATTTCCCGAGCAACCTGCATGCAGATTCACGACGATCTCTGGAACTTGTACCGTTCCGAAAGAATACTCATCAACCGGCAGGAGTTTCTGGATTGGCTCGTGCAGTATCGTGAGTTTAAGGCGGCATGGAATAGTGTTCAGAGTTCAGCACTCAGTGTTCAGAAATCGGGAAGTAATAAAGAGGGGCAAATTTCATGCAATTCTCCTGCGATTAACACTGAACACCGAACACTAAACACTGAAAAGGAGGACGACCTTTTCCGCCTTTTCTTCTGGCGATTGAACGACACTATTTATCGACATGTAGTCCTCGAATGGGCGGATGAACTGGGAATCGACATGAAGCTGTACGGGCAAGGATGGGAGAATCATCCCCGTTTTGCCAGGTACGCTGGCGGTTCGCTTGCCCACGGTCCGGAACTGAACGTCGCGTACCAGGCTGCAAGGCTTAATCTCCATCTCAACATTGCCCAGGGCATGCATCAGAGAATTCACGAGATCGTCGCGAGCGGCGGGGAAATGCTCATTCGGACTCAACAACCTCCGGGACCGGCGGCTGGTGAGCCTCCACGAGAACTCATGTGCCGCGTTGGAAATGCGTCGAGGCTGCAAAGTGGAGGTTCTGCGGAGACAGGCCCCGCCTTTGATCTCTTCTGTGACGATATCTGCGAAAGTCAGGCTGAAAAAGAGGCGCTAACCGACTGGGTCTTTCGAGTGGCGTGTTCCATGGCTAAACAAGACGCCTCTGAAAATGCTGATTCATCCGTTCAACGACTGGAGCGCCGTTTGCTGGAAAAGATTCGTTTCGGGCTGGATATGAGGATAGATTGGAATCTCAGCAATTGGGAAAAACATGTCTTCCGCGATAAACAGGGATTTGCACAAGCCATCCGCGAAATCCGTCGATGACACATGCATTCGCGTGAATTGAGGGTTGATGAATAGAGGACGGAATTACCGTCCTCTATTCATCATGGACTTTACGGATTCCCTGCAAGAGTCATCCCGACTTCGTAATAAGCCGCCCCGGCTATCGGATCGGTGTCTGTATAGGTGTTCACCGGCGGTGTAGCGGGGATGTCTATCGCGTCAGGCAGAGCCAGAAATCCGCCATTAGGTTGGCTTAAATCCGTGGATCTCAGCACTGAATAGAAATAGCCCGACGAGCTCGGCCATGTGAGGACTCTTCCCCCAGTTGAACTCGCCACAATCTTGATCCCAGTTACTTGGGATGCCTGTGTTTCCCCCTCGTTATTTGGAGCCTGACTGCCTATGGGCTCTGTTGCGCTCCAAAGCCAGGTAATGCTGGAATTTGCTGTCAGGATGAATGGACCTGTATTGGTCGTGTCTCCAGTCGCCGGGACGCAACCTGTTCCAACCCATCCTATGCACCAATTCGTAGTGCTTCCCACCACCACAGCAGAATTCGTAATATCCGCCGTAATTGCGGCGCCATAATTGTACAAGTTTGTTCCGACCGTTTGCGTGCCGAGGCCGAAAGGTGTGGCCACAACCAGTTCCATCTGGTCAATCCCGAAATTGGCATAGATGTGCCTGTAAGACGTCATTGGCACTGAGATCGTGTTGCTGTTGATCGTGCACCCGTTCGTATCGCCGCTCCATGAGGCGAACTTGTACGGAACTGATGATGTCGCTGTGAGCTGGACATTCGATCCACCTGCGTACCATCCATCGGTACCATTCACCTGGCCATTTCCACTGACACTACGATTCAGCCAGTAATTTGTAGTCCAATTCCAAGTGATGGTTTCGTTATTGTTGAGCAGGAAGGACGGGGTATTCGTCGTCGTTCCGTTTGTGGGCGCGCCGCCTGTGCCTGTCCAGCCGTTACACACGTACTGCGTTGTGCCGCTGGTCACCGGCGAATTGGTGATCGCCGCAGTCATGCTGGTGTTGTAGTTGTTCCAATTTGTGCCGGCGGCAGGATTCGCGTTGCCGTAAAGCGTAACAACAGTGAGGCTCTGCGTGTTTATTGCAAAGTTGGCCGTTATTGCGCGCGGTCCTGTCATCGGTACAGCGATCGTGTTGTTGGTAATACCGCATCCGTTCGTGTCACCGCTCCAGGCAGAGAAGTAGTAATGAGTAGCCGGCGTTGCCGTCACCGTCACCGCCGCATTGGAACCCTTCGCAAACCAGGCTGATGCAATGTCCACAGTTCCGCTGCTCGCTGTCGCTGTTGTGAGCCGATAGTTTGTGGCCCAGTTCCATGTGATGCTTTCATTATTGGTAAGCAGGAACGAGCCTGTATTCGTGGTCGTTCCGCTTGCAGGTGCGCCGCCTGTACCAGTCCAGCCGTTGCACACGTACTGCGTTGTGCCGCTGGTCACCGGAGAATTGGTGATCGCAGCAGTCATGCTGGTGTTGTAATTGTTCCAATTTGTGCCGGCGGCAGGATTCGCGTTTCCGTAAAGTGTCACAATCGCCAGACTCTGCGTGTTGATCGCAAAGTTGGCCGTTATTGCGCGCGGTACGTTCATCGGTACGCTAATTGTGTTGGTGCTGATTGTGCATCCGCTCGTGGTTCCACTCCATGACGCGAAGTAGTAATTGTTCGAGGGAGTTGCCGTGATCAGCGCGTTGGTGTTAGACGAGAACCATTGATTTGTGACGTTCACGCTTCCATTACTGCCGGCGGTACTGCTCAACCAGTAATTCGTGACCCAATTCCACGCGATAGTGGCATTGTTGGTGATCGTGAATGTCGCGTTCGTTCCTGTCCCGTTTGTTGTGGTCCCAGTTACAACCCAGCCGACGCACATGTACTGCGTCCAGGCGTTCTGTCTTGGCGCATTCGTGATGGCCGCTGTCGCTGTCGAGTTGTAAGCATACCAGTTCGTTGTGCCGAGTTGTGGCAGACCCAAGCCAATCGTAGATGTGGAAATGAGACTCTGGTTTGCGTTGAAAGTCGCTGTGATAGTACGTGGTCCGCTAATGGGAACAGCGATTGTGTTGCTGCTGATAGTGCAGCCGTTGGTGTCACCACTCCACGCTGTGAAGCTGCTTCCGTTGGACGTTATCGCTGTGATCGAATTCGTCGTTCCTATTCCGTACCAGCCGGAAGCCATATTCATGTTGCCACTTCCGACGACGGCGGTAGTCAAGCGATAATTCGTAGTCCAGCCCCATGTCACAGTGGAGTTGGTGGTAAGCAGGAAGGATGGGGTATTTGTCGTTGCTCCGCTTGCAGGAACACTGCCAGTTCCAATCCAGCCAGTGCAAAGGTATTGAGTCGTGCTGTTGCTATTTATCACCGGGGAATTCGTAATCGTAGCTACAATGCTCACTCCGTAATTATTCCAATTTGTGCCGGTGGCAGGATTCGCGTTGCCGTAAAGCGTAGCAACAGTGAGGCTCTGCGTGTTTATTGCAAAGTTGGCCGTTATTGCGCGCGGTCCTGTCATCGGTACAGCGATCGTGTTGTTGGTAATACCGCATCCGTTCGTGTCACCGCTCCAGGCAGAGAAGTAGTAATGAGTAGCCGGCGTTGCCGTCACCGTCACCGCCGCATTGGAACCCTTCGCAAACCAGGCTGATGCAATGTCCACAGTTCCGCTGCTCGCTGTCGCTGTTGTGAGCCGATAGTTTGTGGCCCAGTTCCATGTGATGCTTTCATTATTGGTAAGCAGGAACGAGCCTGTATTCGTGGTCGTTCCGCTTGCAGGTGCGCCGCCTGTACCAGTCCAGCCGTTGCACACGTACTGCGTTGTGCCGCTGGTCACCGGAGAATTGGTGATCGCAGCAGTCATGCTGGTGTTGTAATTGTTCCAATTTGTGCCGGCGGCAGGATTCGCGTTTCCGTAAAGTGTCACAATCGCCAGACTCTGCGTGTTGATCGCAAAGTTGGCCGTTATTGCGCGCGGTACGTTCATCGGTACGCTAATTGTGTTGGTGCTGATTGTGCATCCGCTCGTGGTTCCACTCCATGACGCGAAGTAGTAATTGTTCGAGGGAGTTGCCGTGATCAGCGCGTTGGTGTTAGACGAGAACCATTGATTTGTGACGTTCACGCTTCCATTACTGCCGGCGGTACTGCTCAACCAGTAATTCGTGACCCAATTCCACGCGATAGTGGCATTGTTGGTGATCGTGAATGTCGCGTTCGTTCCTGTCCCGTTTGTTGTGGTCCCAGTTACAACCCAGCCGACGCACATGTACTGCGTCCAGGCGTTCTGTCTTGGCGCATTCGTGATGGCCGCTGTCGCTGTCGAGTTGTAAGCATACCAGTTCGTTGTGCCGAGTCGTGGCAGACCCAAGCCAATCGTAGATGTGGAAATGAGACTGTATTGGTTGCCAGAGAAGTTCGCCGTGATAGCGCGAGCCCTGCTCATTGGGGCACTTATTGTGTTGCTGCTGATTGTACAACCATTCGTATCGCCAGTCCACGAAGCGAATTGATAGAAGTTTGAAGGCGTTGCGGTTATTAGAACATTCGTCCCCTGTGCAAACCAGCTGTTCGTAACGTTAACGCTGCCGTTGCTGCCGGAAGTCGCGGTTAGGAGGAAATTCGTTTGCCAGGTCCATACAATCGTCGAGTCATTGGTCAATGTGAAGGTCGCATTTGTCCCTGTCCCTGCCGTTATGGATCCTGTTCCACTCCACCCGGTGCAAACATATTGTGTCGTTGTCCCGTTCGGCACAGTTGCGTTAGTGATGCCCACCGACGCCGATGTGTTATACGTGTAGCTCGTTGTTCCCGCTGGCGGAACCGACATACCGTACGCGCTCGCGACCGTCAATAGTTGCGTACCCCAGGTGAAAAACGCAGTTATCGTCGCAGGTCCGCTCATGGGGATCGTAATTGAATTGTTCGAAAGTATGCCTTCCGTGCCCTGCCATCCCTCCAAGGCCCAGTGATTCGACGGCGTCGCAGTAACGGTAACATTTGATCCGTTCGCAAACCAGCCGGATTGGATATTCAGCGTGCCGCCGCTAGAATTGGTGTCGACTCCCGTCTTTAGCCAATAGTTTGTTGTCCAGTTCCATGTGACTGCGGAGTTGTTGGTGAGCAGGAAAGATGGGGTGTTCGTTGTTGTTCCGTTTGCCGGTGTGCTGCCTGTACCTGTCCATCCCGTGCAAAGGTATTGAGTTGTGCTATTGCCGTTTATCACCGGGGAATTAGTTATGGCCACGCTCATGCTGGTGTTGTAATTGGTCCAAAGAGTGCCAGCGGCTGGATTGCCATTGCCGTAAAGCGTGGCAACTGTCAGGCTCTGTGTATCAAGACCGAAATTAGCTGTGATACTTCTGGCGCCATCCATTATTGCTGTAATCGCATTATTTGTGATAGCGCATTCATTAGTGTTTCCGCTCCATGAGACGAAATGGTTGTGGTTCGAAGTCGTTGCCGTGATCAGCACGTTGGTGGCTGCGCCGCACCACCCGTCTACTACATTCACCTGACCGGTACCTGAAATTAGAAGTTGCAGCCAGTAGTTAGTTGATGGATTTGGCATATTTGGCATTGCCTTCGCTGTGAATGGGAAGGCGCTGCAAAGAATAACGGCCAACGCATGTAGAAATACAGATCTTATTCTCAACAGTCTACTCATAGTATGTACTCCTTTATTCACCAATGGCAGTTGCAATTTATACCGAAAGCTTTTCAGCCACCACTCGACCCGCTCTGAGCTTAATCGGCTGGAGTTGCCACGAGCCTTAGTTTTTCGTTGCTACTTTCGTGCTTATCTCTCCGTTTATTGTGGAGTACGGCAATATCTGCCGTTTTATGCGACGATCCGGTTTTCGAGGTGGGCCACCTCATGAATGCTTCAACGGATGGCATTTAGAATGCTTTCATATGGCGAGCCAGCCAGAAATAATCGCTGAATTGTGCATTTTATGGTGAAAGGGATGTTGATAGAAGTTCTTGGAAGTAATGTGTAATTGGTTGGTTCGTAGAAAGATAGAAACGTTGAGCAAAGTGCTCGGCACGGTGATGGAGTGCTCTTGTATTGTGCCGGGGGAGATGGGTGGAATATTGTGAATCCCATGTCGAATGATACGACAAAGACCAAGGGCGGCAGCCTACCTTGAGACAAGCTCAAATGTGGATGAACGATAGCGATAATGAGCTAAACATCATGCGGCTTATCGTCGATAGTGATACCAGAAATATTGTTCTGGATTATCATGTCTTCATCTTTCGGATGGGCGATGAGATGTATATTTTTTCGCGAATACCGAGTTTTATGATCACAGTGGCCGCGATTACGGCACTGGCAGGTCCTGTTTCTTCACGGAGCGCCGATATGTCTGGCGAAGAAGCGCGAAAAATGGCGCAAGGGTGGCTTTCAGAAAGTAAATTACGTTTGACCCATAAGATGGATCACAAGATCAAAGATGTAAGCACCCACAATGGATTCCATGTAATATCGCTTGATCCTGAAGGATTTATTGTTGCACCTGCGGATGATGAGGTTGAGCCGGTCATTGTCTTTTCCAGCACGGGCAAAATTGTTGAAAGCTCTGCCAACCCTCTCTGGGTTCTTGTCTCGCAGGATATACCTTCTCGTGTCAAAGCCCGTCATGAGAGAAACAGCAAGACAGAGTGCACAGATCCCCAAGCCAAGGCCATTGCTGCCGCTGACAACGAGGCCAGACGTTGTCAAACGCGATGGGCTGCTCTTCGCGGACGCGCCACAACGTCGACTAAAGGCTTGCTTACTGCGACATCCCAAGCTGGCGCATCTGCGCCCACGTCTGGCACGCCTGACGATGAAGATCAGCAGTTGTCATCCACCGTCGAGTCCGGCGCGGCATCGCCCAAGATCACTTCGCTCTCTTTTCAGGATGGGCATGTCAGACTGACTCACGATGCGTCAGTTTCGGTGAGCGTGTTTGTGTCATATGGGCTTGGACAGGAATGGATCTGTTTGGATAGCGGTGTGTGGCAGTCAGAATGGGTCTCCAAGCAACCGTTGCCGGAACAGGCGGCATTTTACAGGATCGAATTGGATGGCGTTTATGACGAGATGACGGTCGAATCCATGCGGAACCCACCGCCTTGTGGTGCGCCCGGCGATATAGATAATATTATGGGCGCTTCCTCATCCAACGAACCTGCTCTCGGACAGTCGAGCTCCATCTCCGACGTCCGGGTTGCTCCATTGATTCAGAGCAGATGGGATCAGCAGAGCGCTCAAGCGCACGCCTGCTATAACTACTATTGTCCGCCCGGTCCTAATGGCGACGTCAACAATTACAGCGCCGGTTGTGTGGCGACAGCAATGGGCCAGGTCATGCGTTACTGGCAGTATCCAGCTGCTGCCTACGGACACTCTTATACGTATTCCGCCATGCCTCTCAACCCGAAGACCGCGACATACAACCTTGCCCAGTGGCAAAATATTGGCCGGCTGCTACGCGATATAGGAACTTCGGTGAATATGAGTTATGCTTCCGGAGACTCAACGGCTTACATGAGTCGCGTCGCACCTGCGCTCACAGGCACTTTTGGCTATTCCAATGCGCGGGATATTTATACAGGTGATGCCGTTGATGCGACTCATCGAAATCTCATCCTTCAATCTAATTTGTCCGGTGGCTATCCTGTGATCATGGGTATCATTAATGCCTCCAATGCGGGACATGCCGTGGTGACTGACGGGTTTGGATATTCGAGCGGGACTTTGTATTATCACGTCAACATGGGATGGGGCGGGATGGACGATGCATGGTACAACCTGCCGACCATTGACGACGGTTACTATAATTTCAACACGGTTGATGAGTTCGAATACAACATCTATGGTTCGGGTGCCGGCGAATTGATTGCTGGCAGGGTCATGACTCCTGCCGGAGTGCCGATTCAGGGCGCGACTGTTGCGACTTCGATCGCTGGCGAAAGCTATACAACCACAACCGATGCCAAAGGTTATTACGCAGTTAAAGTTCCTAGTGCGCATATCTACTCCGTAATTGCCGCATCAACCGGATATGCGAGTTCAACACTGACCAATATTGTCGTGGGCACGTCGGCTGTCAACTACTGGACAGGGATAGTTGGCAACTACATGGGCGCCGACTTCACTCTGTCGGGTTTCACCTGTTCCGCCGTGGCCCTCACGAATAACGAGTGGCTTCGCTGGTCTCAGCCGAGCTTGTGCGGCATGTCCAACAATACGGTCTACATAAATTGGAGTACCAGCAGCTATCCAGCAACATCTTCTGATGGCACTCTCGTATATACAGGTACCAATGCATTCTTCGATCACACCAACCTCGATGGCTCAGGCGCTGTAACTAATTACTACACCATATGGGGAAACGATGGTTCGCCGTATGCGGCTATCGGCGGCAATAACCATGCAATGGGCACGCCAAGTCCAGGACAGGTAAACTTGATGTGGCGCAATAATACTTCCGGGCAGATGGCCATGTGGTTTCTCGCCAGTAACGGAACACGCAAGGCAGCAGTCACAACAGATGCTACGGCGCCAACAGGATGGATCGTGGCTGGTATCGGAGACATTGACCAGGATGGCTGTTCCGATCTTATCTGGCGTAACGCTACAACGGGCCAGATGGTTTACTGGATGATGTATCCAGATGGCTATCGCAAGTCAGCCGGTGACATGGGCGCTACAGCGCCAGCGGGATGGACGGTGGTGGGCGTAGGCGATATTAATGGGGATGGCGTTCCTGATTTGATCTGGCGTAACGGCACGACGGGGCAAATGTCTTACTGGATGCTGAACAGCAATGGAACACGGAAGTCAGCCGGTGACATGGGCGCTACAGCGCCAGCGGGATGGACGGTGGTGGGCG
>CAZASC010000064.1:0-3042 GCA_964487695.1 uncultured Victivallales bacterium | reverse complement strand
TAGGCGATATTAACGGGGATGGCGTTCCGGATTTGATCTGGCGTAACGGCACGACGGGGCAAATGGCTTATTGGATGCTGAACAGTAACGGAACACGGAAGTCAGCTGGCGACATGGGAGCTACCGCTCCGGCAGGTTGGACAGTGGTGGGTGTCGGTGTTTAACCGCATTTGATTCGCTCCCCGCACCTCTTTATCTCATATTGATCATCAATGTCTCATTTTCCATATCGGCAAGTTGACGAGACTTCCGATCTCGCAACATGTTCCTTGGAATCGCAGTTCGTCCCTCGCGTGCACTTCACGCGAAAGTGGAACAATGAGCCCAGGATGCGTTCTGGACTTTATACGATTGACCCCGTTTCCTATGTCGCGGAACGGGAGGAGCGAATGACTCGCCATCTCGACGATTTCTTCTGGAAGTGTTACTTCATGCTGCGAATGAACCGAGTTCATGGTGATTATCTTGAGTTCGGCTGCGGGAGCAATGTGCGATCGTTTCGCCTCGCGTACAAATACATGAAGCTCGAGTATTCAGCGCCGCGTCTTTTCGCATTTGATTCATTCGAGGGGCTACCGGCGCCGCAAGGCGTAGACTCGCATCCGCAATGGGCCAAAGGAAACATGGCTGTTTCCACGGATATGTTCCGCAACATCATGAGAGAAATGGGGGCACGAGATAACGAATACGTGATGGTGCCTGGTTTTTACGACAAGAGCCTGGATCCTCGTTCGCCGGAAACTTATGGTGTGAAACGTGCGGCCATGGTCTTTGTAGATTGCGACCTTTACGAGTCAACTGTGTCGGTTTTGAACTTCGTCAAAGACATTCTGTCAGATGGTGCAGTATTGGCGTTCGATGATTGGTTCTGCTTTAACGGCGACCCGGCGAAAGGGGAGCAACGTGCTTTTTCGGAGTTTCGAGAAGCGCATCCGCACCTTCGATTCTCCGAGTACCTCAAATTCGGATGGCATGGGAACTCGTTTATTATGCATGCTGACGGAACGATGTGAAAGTTGGGGATCGCAAGAAATCCCACGAACTGTGAAAATTCGAATTGTAACGCCATGAACCCCGAAAAATATGGGGACAGTCAGGTCGTGCGAGGAATTGTTCATGCCATGGGCGAAATGCTTGGCACGAGAACAACAACATGCTGCACGACGCCAACCGTACTGCAAAGCATCTGCCACAGCATCGTCCAGATGGACAAAGCGCTGCATTTTGAAATGTTCGCGGGCGACTACGCAAGCCTTTCAGAGCTTGCGAGCAACCGCACTCTGCCCGTCGCGATGCGACAACAAGCGGCAAAAAAGATGATCAGGCATGTGCGTCAACTGATCGCTCAAGGGAAGAGTGAACAGGCTGTCTTACTGGCAGAGCATGCATTTGCGATGTGGTCTGACGTTTCTGGAATAGGCGCAATGGTGGGAAGCGCCTTATACTCGTTGGGAAAGACGCAACAGGCACTGCAGTGGTTCGAGCGGGACGCGGAATGGAGTGCAATACAAAATCCTTACAGTCTGCGTCACTGCATGGTGCGCATGGAATTGCATGACTACGATAGCGCCCGGATTATCTTGAACCTGCTGAGGGATATGCCGCACTCGAAACAACATCTTCCCCGCCTTCAGCATCTTCTGTTGACAATGCTGCTATCTGAAGGCCGTGCTTTTGTCAAAGGCTCTCTTTCGCATTTGCTGCGGAGTGCGACATTGGCTCCTGATGAACCGCTAATGTCAGCAGCGTTGCTCCCATATTCTCTGTTCCTTATGCGCCGCATGGAATCACCAACTGTGAATCAATTTGATAGCCTAGCCGCGAAACTGATCGCATCTGCCATGCTCGAAGAACATGAATTTGCAGCATATCAGGGCGATCACTTGATAACGCTTGGCCGCTGGTTGATTCTGACGGGACGCCCCGAATCGGCGCTGCGTTTGATCTCGGATGAGACGCAACGCAATGCTGCCTTTGCCGATGGATTTGCGTATCTGTGCCTGTTTCTGTGGATCAGCGGGAAGGACGACATGGCTCGAGATTGCCTGCCCAAGATGGATTGTACCAGCCCCACGTCTGTCGTTGGCTGGTTTGCCCGGTCTGTAGCTTGCGCAGTCGCCGGCGATCTTGTGCGTGCGTCGGAATGCATGGCGACTCTATATCGGGAGCAGGCGGATTATTTCTTAGTCCAAAAGGGAACGACGACATGGGGGATGCTGTCGTTGGCTTGCAAAGCGCTTGGCCATGATGCGCTTGCGCGAACAGCGCGGAGCCTTGCAATTCGACAAGATCCATTCGACCATTATCGTTCCAATCTCTTGGAACGTGTTGTGGCACCATCGGTCATGCACGCCATACCACCTTTCAAACTACCAGAGATTATTGATCCCAAAGACCTTCGTCCCATGGCAACAGAAAGCGATACAAATGCAGTCTGATATGTTTTCCCTTCTTCTTGGCGAATGCAGGATCGACGAAAACTGGCTCGTTCAGGCTGGCCAGGCGCTCGTTGATTCGCATATGACCGTCGCCGAGTTGAACGCAGAGATTAGCCGCCGGTATGAATCCGATCCAATGCTAAGAGACGGATATTCCCGTCTGGCATGTCTCTTGATGCGAAATGGGAATCTCTCGGAGGCTTTGCGATTGTTCGAACTTGACGCGACGAGTGGCCACCAGACATGGTGGCAGAAACTTCGTTACGCCGAATGCGCAACGCGCTCAGGCAATCTGGGCGACGCTCTCAAAATGGTCGAGATCGTCTATGCTGATTTTTCTGATGCGGTCAATGGCTATGCAGCCGTTGCCTGGGTTCTACGCGAACTCGGCAGACTGGATGAAGCGCACAAAGTAATGCGGCGCGACATCGAGGCACACAGGATAACGCCCGGATTTAGACTGAATGCCGCGGTCCTGTTCGCTGAAACTGGTTCGCTTGATTCAGCCTGTGCAATGGTGGACGATGCCTACAGGAATGACCTGTCTTTACACGATGGTTTTGCACGAGTGGGCAACGTGCTGCGCAGCAGAAACGATTTAGCC
>CAZASC010000063.1:0-19955 GCA_964487695.1 uncultured Victivallales bacterium | reverse complement strand
TGCCCTCAACTTGCAGACCATCTACCACTTTGGGTCCCGTCCAGCCCTTGGGTGACCTTAGGATGATCATTGGCCAGCGCACCCGAGTAGTGTCGTTGTTGCTGCGTGCGTTGCTTTGCATTTGCCTGATGCTCTCAATCGCTTTTTCCAGAATTTCGGCCATGAGCTGGTGCATTTTTTTCGGTTCATCGCCTTCAACAAAGTAAGGTGTCCAACCGCAGCCGTGGAAAAACTGTTCCAACTCCTCATGCTCGATACGAGCCAGAACCGTCGGGTTGTTGATCTTATAGCCATTCAAGTGCAGAATCGGCAGCACGGCTCCATCGGTAATTGGGTTGAGAAACTTATTGGACTGCCATGCGGTCGCCAAGGGCCCCGTTTCCGCTTCACCGTCGCCTACGACGCAGGCGACGATCAGATCGGGATTATCGAACGCGGCTCCAAAGGCATGACTGAGCGAGTACCCCAGTTCGCCACCTTCATGAATTGACCCCGGTGTGGTCGGCGCAACATGACTGGAAATGCCGCCGGGAAACGAGAATTGCGTGAACATCTTTTTTAGCCCGGCCTCGTCCTGGCTGATGTTTGGATAGATTTCACTGTAGGAGCCTTCGAGGTAAGTATTGGCCACCAGCGCGGGACCACCGTGACCGGGGCCGGCGATGTAGAACATATCCAGATCATACTTCTTAATGACCCGGTTCAAATGCACGTAGATGAAGTTCTGGCCCGGCGTTGTACCCCAGTGTCCAACCACCAGCGGTTTCACGTGCGACAGTTTCAGTGGCTGCTTCAGCAGCGGATTGTCATAAAGATAAATCTGGCCGACCGACAGATAGTTGGCGGCGCGCCAATACGCATCCATCTTGTTTAGCAGTTCCGGGGAAAGAGTTTTTGTCTTCATCGTTTTTCCTTTGTATTTAGTTCAGTTCAAGAACACGCCAAACAGCCTTGGCAATCACGCTTTCTTCGTCAGTGCGAATTACGCTAACTTGATGCTCGATGAACCACCGTTGATGGTTAACACGTTGGCGTGATTCGTCTTTTCGCCTGATTGGTTCGTCATTCTGTGACCTTCAACCCGAACGAAGCCAGTTTCGCGCATGTGGACTTGTAATCGATGTGAAGAATGCTTCGAATTCCCAAACTTTCCGCGACTTGGACGAACATCCGGGTGTTTTCGATATAGATTACCTGATTGGCCGGAACCTGCGCGGTATCGAGCGCGACACGAAAGATGTCAGCGTCGGGCTTTCGCAACTGAACGAAACAGGAGGAAATGAACGAATCCACGAATTCGTCCAACTTGAACTTTCTAATCCGATACTCATTCAGTCCGCGCCCTTCGTTGCTCACCACGACAATCTTCAATCCGTATCGCGCCTTGAGCTTGCGAACCAACTCTATCATTTCGGGATATGGCTTGGACTGGGCGAACATGAATTTCTGGAACTGAGCCGGACTGAACGACCTTTTCTCGTAGAACACCACCTGATCCAGGAATTGCGCGAGGGTGAGCTTCCCCAGCTCGTAAACATCGAGGGCCTCGTTATGCCGGATATTCAGTTCTTCCGAGTTCAAGCCAAACGCTCTGGCCGCCAGTTTGCCAGCCTCATGACTCCACCCGTCTGTGAGCAGTACACCGCCGATATCCAGAAACAATGTCGTGATCTTGATCGGTCGTTTCATTTGAGTATCTTCGGAATAACAACACCGCGAAGATCGGGTTCTTTCGATTCTTGGCGAGGGGTCTCGACCTTGGGTGTGCTTTTGGCCGTTGCGGCAGCTTGCCAATAGGGCTGTTTTCGATAGTGATTGTGCAAAGCTTGCTCGTAATCGCGCGCTATCGATTGCCCGGGATTGTACTCCGGACTGTTCTTGATCTCGGCCCTGGATATTGACACATGCACTCGCCGCTCAGCCCAACTAATATTTTCGAGGGAGACGCATGGGATCAGCACTTTCCGTTGAAACAACCAGGTGCCAGTGTTCACAATCAGATACTCAATTTGCCAGGTGCTATCGTCTATTATGATATGCTGCAAATGTCCAATGTCGCCATCCGGCGCCGCGATGTGATACCCTTCAATTTCGCCAACACTTCGCAAATGCGACTTGACCTCTGCCTCCGCCTCCCGCTTTTCTGGAAGCGTGGCTGATGCCGATATGTTCTCGCCGATAGTTCTGGGCATATTCTTCTCCCAATAGGGAGCCCACTGCCAGTACTTGCCCAGAAGAAGTTCAGCTTCCATGGAGATTGGATTCCGCGTCGTTACGTCGGGACTTAATTCGATGGCGCGCTTCGTTAGCGGAACCCGAACTTGGCGCAGGCTTTCATCAATATGAGTAACCGTCTCGAAGGAGAGAAGTACCATGCGCCCCTGGAGCTTCTGTCCAACGTCCGCTACCAGGTATCGGCAGGTCCAACTCTGATCGTCGAAAAGGATGTCATCAACAGTACCGATGGATCCGTCTGACGCATCAATCTCGCAGCCAACTATCTTGTTTGCATGTATGAGCATGATCTTCCTCGTTTAGTCGCCAATTCGATTTGAAATATATCATCGCTGCCACAGAATTCGTGCATCTTCCAGTGGGATCGCAACGCCGTCGCGGTGCGGCATCACTCGCGCCGTGTAATCCGCTGGCGGGCGAGCCGCAGATACAGTCGCGCTGTAAACGTAGCTGCCAGGCGAGTCGGCCAGTTGGCGAAGGAGCGACATCTCCTGCCGCACAGGGGTGTCACCCTTTATCCCGTCGGCATAAAGCTCGACGCGCACGGCTTTGGGGTCGAGGTCATTGAGATAGACCTGAATCTCAAATACATGCTGCTCACCGTGAGTTTCAACCTTTGTTTCGCCAAAGTGCAACGAGGCCCATTTTTGTTCCAAGCTGTGTCGCCAATCTACCATTTGTCGGCCGATAGCGCCTTTGTCGGCCATGCGCAGATGGTATGCGGCAGCCGCGGGAAAGTAGTGTTGCTCGGTGTATTCGCGCACTGTGCGGTTGGCCGAAAAGCGTGGGGTCAACCGCGCCATACTTTCCCTCATCCGCGCTACCCAGGCCGTGGGAATACCCTTGGCGTCGCGGTTGTAGAACTCAGGGATCACCTCCCGTTCAAGTCGTTCGTAAAGCGTAACGGCTTCGGCCGCGTCCCAGGCGGGATCATCGCCATGCTCCTGACCGTCTCCCAATGCCCACCCGACATCAGGCGTATAGGCTTCCGCCCACCAGCCGTCCAATTCGGAAAGATTGATGCCGCCGTTAACGAGCACCTTCATGCCGCTCGTGCCGCATGCCTCCCAGGGACGTCGCGGGGTATTGATCCACACATCGACCCCCTGTACAAGGTACTCGCTCAAGAGCATGTTGTAGTCGCTGAGGAAGATCACATGGGGGCGTACCTCGGGCCGCTCGATGAACTGCGTCCACTGTTGTATCAGGGCCTGCCCTGATTGATCCGCCGGATGTGCCTTGCCCGCGAGGACGAGTTGCACTGGGCGCTGAGGATTGGTCAACAGGCGCAGAAGTCGTTCCGGATCGTGCAGCAGCATGTTGGGCCGTTTGTACGAGGCGAAGCGACGCGCAAAGCCCAGAGTCAACGCATTGGGGTCGAACAGATGTCGCGCCCCGTCAACCGCATCGGGGGACGCCCCGGAAGCAGCCAGTTGCACGGACAAACGCCCTCGGGCGTATTTTACGAAGGACTTGCTCGCGGCGGTGCGAAATTGCCAGAGCGTAGCGTCGGAGAGGCGGCGAATCTTCTGCTCCATTTCTTCCGTCGTCCCCAGCCAGCGGTCTTTTCCGCAAGCCTTCGTCCAAAGATCGTCGGCCGCAGACGAGTCCCAGGTCGGCATGTGGACTCCATTCGTTACGTGGCCGACGGGAACTTCGTCTTCCGGCCAGTGCGGAAACAGAGGTTCAAAGAGATGCCGGCTGACTTTGCCATGCAGGCGACTCACCCCATTCACCGCCCCGCTGCCACGGATTGCGAGATAGGCCATGTTGAAACTCTCCGACGAGTCGTTCGGATTCTGGCGGCCCAGCGCGAGCAAGTCGTTGAGCGAGATGCCGAGTTTCTTTTCGGCATAGTTGCGGAGATACTGCTCGATGAGGGCCGGCGCGAAACGGTCAAAGCCAGCGGTCACCGCCGTGTGGGTTGTAAAGTGGTTTCCGGCCCGGGTGACGGCCAGTGCAACGTCAAAGGGCTGCGCGTTCTCTTGCATGAAGCTGTGGGCGCGTTCTAACACGGCGAAGGCCGCATGCCCCTCGTTCAGGTGACAGACTTCCGGATGGAGGCCGAGAGCGCTCAGCAACCGCCACCCACCGAGCCCAAGCACCATTTCCTGTTTCAGCCGCAACTCCGGCCCGCCCCCATAAAGCTCGCTGGTAATCCCTCGATGAGCGGGGAGGTTAGCCGCATCGTTGCTGTCCAACAGGTAAAGCTTCAATCTGCCTACCTGCACCTGCCAAGTGCGCAGCCAGACCGAATAACCAGGCAATACGACCTCCAACCGCAACCACTCGCCATTCGGCTGGCGCAACGGCGTGATCGGCAGTTGCACGGGATCGTTGTACGGGTAAAGGGCCTGTTGTGCGCCGTTCTTGTCGATCACCTGGCGAAAATAACCTTGCTGATAGAGCAGGCCCACGCCGACCACCGGGACGCCCAAATCGCTGGCGGCCTTAAGCTGATCACCGGCTACATTACCAAGCCCTCCCGAATAGATCGGAAGCGCTTCGCTCAACATGAATTCCATGCTGAAATATGCAACGCAGGTCAATGGGGACTGCGGATGCGTTTGCTGAAACCACGCGGGTGCTTTCTCTGCTTGTTTCTTAGATTGTACGAGAGCATCTATCTTCTTGCGGAAGGTGGGGTCGGCCAGTACGTGCTGGATCTTCTCGCGAGAGACGGTCTGCAGGACGTCCCAAGGATGACGAGTCAGTTCCCACAGCACTGGATCAAGCTGCCGCCACACCTCGTCGGTGGCATGATTCCATGACCAGCGCATATCCAATGCAAGCTCGGCCAGAGAATCGAATCCTTCGACATCCGAGTGAAAAAGGCTGTAACCAGGTTTATTGACAGATGTTTCTGTGCTCACGCTACCTCTTTCATATTGAACGGCATTTCACGCCGCTGGTGCGTGATTTAGCGCGCGGTTTTACCCTTATTCGTTTAAGGATTTCATACGCAGCTACTGCCGCCGATTCCGGCACCGCTTCGGATTCCAATGCCGTCATTAGAGTTGCGAGCAAGTCATTGAATCCTACTTCCTTCTGATTCCGCAAAACATGGTGAACTCCGTGTCGCAATGAAACGGAATCCGGCCCCATGTTCGTCACTGCACGCAACAACGAAGGCCAGGCAGCCTTCTTGAATTTGTGCAATGCTTCGGCAGCCAGCCATGCCACATCGGAATTTCTGTCTTCGAGCGCCTTCACCAACTGCGGTATTGATCTGGGGTCGCTTATCGCACCGAGCGCCTTGGCTGCTTCCCATCGGAGTTGATCCGATGTGGAATTCCGCAACGCCCGGATGAGCAAAGGAACAGCGGGTTCACCCATCGCCACCAACGACTCCCTCGCTTTCAGGCGAATCATGCCGTCTTTGCCTGCGAGCTGTTCCATCAGTGATTCCAGACCGGTGCCAATACACTCCTGTTTACTTGGCAATTTCAATCTGCCGCACCCTCCGAAACCAGAGAGTGCGCGGAACTTTGCTCGACAGCTTCCATCTTCAAGTTTACGAACACCGTGGATTTCTCGTAACTAATCCTCTTAACATGGCTCACCGGTATCCACACCTCTTTTCCCGAAAGCCAATTACCGGTCTTGATGACCAGTTGACGAATCGCCCAGCTTTGGGCATCCATCATGAAATCACAAATGTGACCGATCGATCCATCACTCGCCTCAATATGGTAACCGTTCACGGTTTGTGCACTTCGCAGATGCGCGTCAGCGCTTTCGTGCTGTCGGCTGCTTTTTGCAGCATTTTCGCTTGGGATGTGTTTTGCCGGCGATTCAAAAATCGGGAAAGCGCTTGTACCCCACAACCCGCCGCCCTGCCAGTAGTAGGGCCAGCCGTAGTATCCGTAATACTCCTCTTCGTATTGTCGCGACACCGTCTTGTGCAACTCAATCGAAGGACTGTTCTCAATCTGTTTCCGGGTCAGATTCACGAGCAGTGATTTTCCGGCCTGGTGGAGAGTGCCGAAGGCATGGGGCGCAATGAGCACTTGTCGTCCCGACAACCACGAGCCCGTGTCCGCGACCACATAACGTACCGCCCAATTCTGATCCTCAAAATCAAAATCCTTCACTTGGCCTATTTCCCCATCTGACGCCGCGAGTTTGTGTCCGTATAATTGTTTAATGCTTTGTAACATAAACATCCTTTTCGTTTGGATTATCCTGATCTATTGTGTCCGGTAAGCTACGCATGCATGCGTTTACTGATGATGTTCCAATGAATCCGGCTTGCTGCGGGTTAGTATTTCTTTGGCATGGGTTGTTTCATCCGGGGAACCATGCACAATCAAGACAAACTTATCGGTCTTGATCGCTGTCTCGTATCGCAATATGCTGTCTTTGGGAATACCGAGGCCAAATAATCCGGCCCCAACCGCGCTCAGACCGCCCACCACAACTGCTCCTTCCAACGCACCTATGAGCCAACTGACCACCGGCCCTGCCACCAGAAGCGGCCCCAAGCCGGGGACCCAAAAGAACCCGGAGCCAAACAAAAGGCCCCAGAATCCGCCCCAGAAGGCGCCCGCTTTGCCCCACACTTTCATCCGGTCGCCAATATTATAGTAGCCAACCACATGTTCATTGGTGTGATAGTCGCGGCCAATAATCGACAGTTTCTTCATGTCGAAACCGGATTGCTGGAGTTCCTTGACAGCTGCTTCTGCCGCCGTGTGCGATGGGTATATCGCTACAATTGAATTGTTCTTGTTCATGATTTTCCCTCCATTGTCATTCTTACAATGCGAAGATGACCCGCCCGTCGTCTTACTTCTCGGCAAGCCAAGCTTGTGCCTCGGCGGCCTTCGCGCTATCGAAGTATCGAACTTTCGCCGTTGTGAACGGCTTGCAGAATGTTGCCATTCCTTTTTCCCATTTGGTTTCGCCGACGACGGCCAGACGTTCGATATTGTTGAAGTGCTTGGCATCGAACTTGATGTCTTCCCACAACGCGCCCGCTGTCCAGCCGTGGAAGTCATGCAGTTCAACCAACATGCGAATCTTTCCGTGCTGTTTGACCAATCGCTCCACTGTCGGCAGGAACTTCTCGTAATCTTCCTTGCCCAGCTTGCCCGTCAGGTGGACTTCGAGGAGCTTTCCGTTATCGAGTTCTTTCAATTCCACACTCATTGCATGCCTCCTATTTTGTTTTGGTCGTTAAAACGACTCACTACAACGGCACGCTACTCCTCCTTATCGTGTTTCTGCTATGGGGTGAAACCCTACCCAACTGGAGGACATTACTCATGCCAACAGAGAGCGATCGGTCGTTTCTCATGTTCCAAACAACATGTGGGGATAATGGTGTGCAAATATCGTGGTCCGAATCGTTTGGCGAATCTAGTAAGTTTATGACTGTAGTCACGCAATGAGAATACTGACAGTCCCGCTTTTTCTTATTGGCCAGGAATTCAGCGAGGACTTAGTCTGACTGACTATCATTACTCGCTTGGTATCCGTGAACTCCCGTGAAAGAACGGCTTGCCAAGCATCGCCGCGTTGTCCTATGGTATACCCGTTTCGCTTTGCCTTGTTCGTTTAGGCATGTGGCACTTTTCTAAGTTTTGGTACCATTATGGTGCCACAAGGAAAAACGAGAGCCAAGCCCATAGATGATGATCTCATAAAGGCTTGAAAACAAAGGATAAAACGAACGCCGGAGGGGTGGCAGAGCCCGGTTGAATGCGCATGACTCGAAATCATGTTTACTCTTACGAGTAACGCGAGTTCAAATCTCGCCCCCTCCGCCAATTTCGTTTTTTGACAGGTCGCGATGGCGAGCGTAATGTGAGCCTTATGACAGATTCAGATCTAATGCAACTGGCCTTTGCGAAGGCCAGAGAAGGCATCGCTGCTGGACAGACTCCGTTTGGTGCCTGCATCGCCAAGAACGGAGAGCCCATAGTCTGTGCGCACAATAACGTATGGCGAAGCGTTGACAGCACGGCCCACGCGGAAATGGTCGCAATCCGGGAAGCCTGCATAGAACTTGGAACTATTGACCTCGCTGGTTGTGCAATCTATTCAACCACAGAACCGTGCCCGATGTGCTTTGCGGCATGCCACTGGGCGAAGATATCCAAGATAGTTTTCGGCGCGCGCATAGAGGATGCGAAACGTTTTGGCTTCAGCGAACTCGCCATCTCGAATATGGACATGAAGCGTCTTGGCGGCAGTCATATGATTATCGAAGTGGACTTTATGAGATCCGAATCTCTAGCACTTTTCGAGAGTTGGGCGGCGCGCTTCGACAAGCGGACTTACTGACCGAGACATGGGCTTACACAAACCGGTCGTAGTAAATACACTCCTCTGGAATTCCCTTTGCCTTCAGGACTTTGATGCTGGCATTGATCATGGGTGGATTGCCGCAAAGATAGGCTTCCGTGTTTTGTCCGTTTTCAAGATGCCGCTCAACGACTTCCGTTATCAATCCCTTTTCTCCACGCCAGTTGCTGTCTGGTTCGGAAAGAGCAGGAACAAACCGGAAGTCAGGCAATTGTCTTTCCAGTTCGCGTATTTCATCGGCGAGAAGAAGGTCTGCATCCGTCTTCACTCCAAGAAAAAACACCGCTTTTCGGCGATTACCGCTGTTGCGCATATCAAGCAACATGGACCGAATCGGCGCCATGCCAGAACCGCCGGCGATAAAAACTATGTTCCGTTCCGAGTTGCGCAGCCGTAACTCGCCATCCGGTCCTATAACCGCAACATCATCGCCTGTCGTGAGATGTTTATGAATATACGTTGTAGAAACACCTCCCCTCACATATTTGATTTCAAGATCTATCTCGCTCTTGACATCCGGTGTTGAAGCAATCGAGTATGTGCGGTAGACAAGTCCGGTGTTCCCATCATAGGCGGGAACCTCGAAATAGACAAACTGGCCTGCGATGAAATTCATCTCAGGCGGGTCGAGAAGCCGCAGACGTATTCTCTTCACATCGTGGGTGAGGTCGCGAATGGACATAACTTTAGCGCGATGCCGCTTGATCCCGAAAGCCTTCTGCGGGACCTCGATATCGAGATCGTTGCCAACCACAACCTGACAGCCAAGCCGATAACCTTCGTCCCGCTCCTTCCCGCTCAGCCAGTGCAGCTCGGATGGCGAGAAAGTAGAATCAACGCCGCTCTTAATCCTCACCCGGCACATTCCGCAGGCGCCACGACCACCGCACCCTGACGACAGGAACACATGATGCTCCCTCAACGTTGCCAGTAACGACAGGCCAGGCTTGACCCGCAACTCCTTGCTGTTGTTGATCCTGATTATTGTTCCGCCATCTTTCATTTTCACGGTGAAGTTATCTCAACAACGAAAATACTTCAATGCGGATGATTCAATGAGCACTGGACTAAATATTTTTTTTGTGCATCATGCTTTACGTTGTTTTCCACGATGGAATCATCATTTTGCGAGCCGTATATGAATAAGCTGCAATTCAGTGCAACAGAGTGGTCATTCTTCAAGACCGGCTTTCCCCCGGAGGATTTCTACAGGAGACTTGTGCAGATCGGAATCGGAGCCGTTGAAATGGCGCCGGAAGAACGCTGGACTGCGGCGAAGAAGGCAGGGCTCAAGCTCTTGAACATAGCTGCCCCGGGGATGACCAACGGCTTGAATAGAGTCGAGAATCACGACTCGCTTCTACCGACCATCGCGGAAATGATCACGGATGCAGGCGACAACCAGATTGCGCAGATTGTCGTTTTCAGCGGCAATCGCGTCGGTCAGTCGGATTGCGAGGGAAAAGAGAACTGCGAGGCTGGCTTGAGAGAGCTGGCGCCCCTGGCGGAGAAATCTGGCGTCACGCTGATACTGGAAATGCTCTGCACCAATGATCATCCCGATTATCAGGCGGACCGTAGTTCTTTCGGTTTCGACGTTGCCCGCGCAATCAATTCGCCCGCCGTAAAGGTGCTTTATGATATCTATCATATGCACTGGATGGAAGAGGATGTGATGGCCGATATCACGGAGAATCTCGACCTGATCGCCCACATTCATGTTGCGGAGAAAAACAAGCGATCCAAACCTGTCGCACATGGCGGAATTGATTATTCGAGCATTTTCAAGAAGATCAACGATGCAGGGTATTGCGGTTACTGGGGGCTGGAGTTTATACCACAAGGCAACCCGCTCGAGGAATTAAAAGAGGCTGTTGACCTTTTCCGTTCGTTCACCTGAGCGCGGCCTGGAATAACTCCAATCTTGCTGGTCAAGCTAGGAAACTCGCGTTTCCCAACGATCTCATCTATTTCTTGTCAAGTTCCTGCCGTAGGGCGACGGAGAGATCTTTCAGTGAATACGGTTTCGGAAGGCAACCTACGCCCATGTTCATCATTTCGCCTGCCCTGTCCGTGGCTGTAAAGCCGCTGACCAGGATTGCTTTCTGCCCGGGACACATCTCGGAAATGCGCTTGTATGTATCGAGGCCGTCGCAACTATCGTCAGCCATCATGTCCAGCATGATCAGATCGAACGGCCTCTCTTGGCCGGCCTTCCTGCCGTCTTCAACAAACTTTATCGCTTCTTCGCCTGTTGACGCCTCTGTGACGGTGTATCCCAGCATGTTGAGCAGGCGTCTTCCCACAAATCTTGTTCCTGGATCGTCGTCTACTACCAGGATATGTTCGACGCCTCCCTGAACAGGAGATTCAGCTTCGGTAAGCGTAGTTCCATGAACGGCGACAGGTATGTAGATCTTGACTGTTGTTCCTTTGTCGACTTCCGTTTCGATGTCTATAAATCCGTCATGATCCTTGACTATGCCCCGAACTATGGACAGCCCGAGACCATTGCCTGTTGTGCTGCTTATCTGCTTGGTCGTAAAGAACGGCTCGAAGACACGCTGGATGTTGGCACTCGATATGCCGCTGCCGGTATCGCAAACTTCAAGAAGCGTATATGTCCCGGGTTTGACCACCTCATATCCCATCAGCGGTTCGGACAGCATGACGTTGGATGTCCGGATTATGAGCATATGCCGGCCTGATTCTGGAACAGTCTGTCCCTTCCTGCGATTGTCAATCGCCTCCAGCCCATTTCTGACAAGGTTCGAGACGACACGCGCCATGTGGACATCGGAACCCAGGATGGCCGCCACGTTGTTTGCAAGTTTTGTCTCGATCATAACCTCCGGCCTGGACAGCCTCATGTCTATGAGTTCGGCTGACTTCATGAAGTTGCGGATGACATGATTGATGTCTTGGGGTTTTCGATCAAACTTGCCACCTACACTTGAAGTCATCACATCCTGAATGACCGCCACAGCTCTCTCGCAGGCTTCTTCGATCTGCCGGATTTCCTCGGCTATCACTTCTTCTTTGACCCTGTCTCCAGTTGCGCGCAGTTGCTCGAGCTGTTTTTTTATGAGTGGTGGCAGGGCAAGAACGGGACAGAGAATATTGTTCAAGTCATGGGCCACTCCGCCCGCCAGGATGCCGAGAGCTTCCATCCTTTGCGCCCGCACCAGTTTTTCCTGGAGCTCTTTGTGTTGGGCGCTCAGACGACAATGATCCACCGCCCGCCAGATGGCCTCCGTAAGCTCCTCTCCATCCTCCAACGGCTTGCAAAGATAATCCTGGGCTCCGAATTTGAACGCGTCCACGGCCGAGCCAACGCTGCTCTGACCTGTAATGAGAATTACAGGCAGGTCGCCGTAGTTCTCCCGGATATGCTTGATGAAGGTGACGCCATCCATGCCGGGAAGATTCTTGTCCGTGGTGACGCAGTCGAATTTTTCCAGTTTAAGGGCTTCAATTCCGATTTCGGCGTCGCGTGCCTGCGTCACCTTGAGTCCCTGCTGCTCAAGAGCGAGAGCGAGAAATTCACGACAATCGTCGTCATCGTCTACAAGCAATATTCGCAAATCCTCGAATCGTCTTTCCATGCTCATCCCATCTCAGGCTCGATCATTCGGCTGACTCGATCCATTCACAATGAAATATTTGTATGCATCATTATAGATATCAGCGGTAAACACACAAGAGCAAATCGACAGCGCCGGGTTCTTCATTTCACCTTCCCACCCTCGTCCTGTTGCTTTTCGTTGAACAGGCGACGGATCGTCGCCGCAAGGTTCTCCATGGAAATGGGCTTGTCCATCAAATCCTTGATGCCTCTGGCTTTGGCCTGCTCAACGGTGATTTCTTCGGCGAAAGCGGAGATAAGTATGATCGGCATGTCCTTGCGCATGGCAAGAACCTGACCAGAAGCCTCAAGTCCTGTCATACCAGGCATCATTTGGTCCATGATGATCATATCGAACCGGTTGGGCCCCTGTCGAAACAGTTGCAGGGCTTCCGGCCCCGAATTGGCGACAACAGGCCGGTAGCCCAACGACGCAAGCATGTGACCAAGCATTTCGACAATCTCCGATTCATCATCCACAATAAGAATACATTCGCTGCCAGATTGCAAAGGCGCATCTTTCACGCCTTCCTCTTCAATCGCAACTGCTTCAACAGTTGGAAGCACCACATGAAATGTCGTCCCCTTGCCCACTTCCGTGTCAACGCCGATATCGCCATGAAGACTCGTTATCACGCCGTGAACCACCGCCAGGCCCATGCCTGTGCCTTCACCGACCTTCTTGGTGGTAAAGAAAGGTTCGTACATTCTCTTCAGGACATGTGGCGGAATTCCTGTGCCAGTATCCTTGACAGAAATTCGCAGGTAACGGCCCGGCTTGAGACGGGGGAATTCCGTGCTTTTCGTTCGCGGATCTATCGTAAAGTCGGTCAGCATCATTTCCAGCACTCCGGGTCCGCCCCTGTCTCGCATTGCGTGCCAGGCGTTTGTGGACAGGTTCATCAATACCTGGTGGATCTTGGTCGGGTCGGCAAGGACAACATCGTGCTCCGTCTTGATCACGCGATTGATTTCTATTTCCTTCGGCAGGGCAGTCCTCTGAAGCGTCAGGATTTCCTTCGCGATAGGAATGATGTGGATCGGCTTGTAACTTGATACATCAACATCTTCCGATTTGCGGCTGAACGTGAGAATCTGTGCGACCAAGTCCTTGGCGCGTCCGCTGGCCTTCTGGATGCCGGCCGCGTACTTCTGTTCCGCTGTGCCCTCCTTAAGACCTCGCACCAGCATTTTCGCATAGCCGACAATCGGCGTCAGAATGTTGTTGAAGTCGTGCGCGATTCCGCCGGCCATGGAGCCGATGGCCTCCATCTTTTCCGCCTGGCGCAGCTGCGTTTCAGCCTTCTGCAGCTCCATTTCGGCCTTTCGCCGTTCCGTTATATCCTGCACGAGGGCGAAGTACCCTCTCGGCCTGTAATCACGGTCGAGCCCCATGTTGTTCAGAATTATATCGAAGTAAGCCTGACCATTCTTGGACGTGACAAACAACGATTTCTGTATCGCCTGCGTGAAATCCACCGCCCATTCGTCACGCACGCTTTCGCCAGAACTGAGGCTCTTCTTCGCCTCGGCGGAAAGAAATGGATTATCGAATAGATTGAACTTGGCATACTGGTCGCGATCAGGGATGCCGAACATCTTCAGGCACGCCTGGTTTACGTCAATCAACTCTCTCTGTCCGGTATAGATAGCTATGCCGACAGGCGAAGCGGAGAAGAAATCGTTGAATCGCTGCCTGCTGTCATGTAGCGCAGTTTCGGACGCCTTCCGTTCCGTAATGTCCTTCGCGGTGCACATGATCAACTTTCGTTCACCGAGATCGAATCGCTGCGCGACCACCTCCACAGGGATTTTCCGTCCGTTCTTGTCCTGGTAAACCCGTTCATCCAGGACGTGCCCATCCTGGAGTATCTGCTCCACATAATGCCGCGCCGCGCGGCTCGCTATCTTGGTATGCTGATCCTTGACATACGTGTCGGTCAGAACGACAAGGTCGGACTTGGAATAACCAAGAGATGCCACGGACATCTCCATGAATTCAATTTCCAGTGGCGACATATTCAGGAGATCTTTCCGCGTCTGCCATAGTTGGGCGCATGTGGCATCATTGACTTCTAGGAACTTGTCCGGCATGCCGTCCTCGGTTATGCCGTATACAAAGACCATGTCGTTGGTGTTGTTGAAAAGTGTGCGGAACCACTCCATTGTCAACCGCGTCTGCTCATCGGTCTTCTGCAGCTCCTCTATCCGGGCTTCTTCGTTGGCGAGTCGCTTGGCCAGTCGTTCCGCCTTGACCTGCTGCTCCGTTTTCTGGCTCGCAAAATACGCTATGAGCAATCCCTCAAAGATTGCTGCCGCACCGGCCACTATAGCTATGACAATTGCTACGGACATCGTAGACTCAGCTAATGGTGTTCAAGTTCCCCTCTAACTCTGTGAAAACAGTTTCTCCCACACGCATTTACATTATAAGGCGAATGGCCTTTATGCAATCTCCAAAACTGCGTACATATAAACGAACCTTGCCGTTTGTCCGGCAAAACGGCACATTCCCTCTCTGAGACGGTTCCGATGAGAAGAAGCCGCCCGATGAGGTCAGCGGGACTGCAAACAGGTTCTTCCTGTGGGCCGCCCCGAACGTTCGCGTAAGCGTCGACTTTGGGCGAAACGTATTGATGAACAAAATATTGCAAGTGTATTGTCGGGCGAATCGGGCGTTTTTTTGGAGTGCGCTGGGCTTGACCGCGCTTTCACGCGGCCACGCTTGACGGGCCGCAGCCCGCTGATTGAGAGAAGAAAGTTTCTGATGATGAATGAATCTGCTCCTGTCGGTGATTTTGAGCACCTTGTTCCAGATGTCATGCTTAGCGCCGTCGAGCACGCGCTCGGCGTGAAATTAACAGGTGTCGCAACGCCTTTGCCGAGCTATATCAATCGTGTCTACGAGGTGCAGCCCCAGAATGGTGATCGCCTGATCGCCAAATTTTACCGGCCAAACCGCTGGTCGCGCGAGGCACTGCAGGACGAACACGACTTCGTTGCGGATTGCGCCGCAGCCGAGATTCCCGTCATCGCGCCTATGACGTTGCCAGACGGCGGCACGATCCACGAGTCCGACGGTATCTATTTCACCATCTTCCCGAAACGGTTCGGACGCCAACTCGAGATCAACAACGATGCCGACTGGTTACGCGTAGGCCGCCTGCTTGGGCGAGTTCATGTGGTGGGAAGTCAGCGGCAGGCCAGAATGCGAACGGATCTGCATCCCGGCAAATCCATCGCCCCGCAGGTCAATCATCTGATTCAAAATCGATTCGTTACTTCCAGACATGCGACGGCCTTTCGAGAAGTGACATCCAGCATTCTCGATTTGATTACCGGCCTTTTCGATGACGTAGAGTTCATTCGCATTCACGGCGACTGCCATTGCGGCAATTTGCTCGACCGGCCCGGCGAGGGAATCATGATCATTGACTTTGACGACATGATGGTCGGTCCTGCGATGCAGGATTTGTGGCTTTTGCTGCCGGACCGAGCAGACCGGTGCCGGCGCGAACTGGATCTGCTCCTTCAAGGCTATGAACAGTTTCGCGATTTTGACCGCAGCACGGCACGGCTCATCGAACCGTTACGGGCAATGCGCATCATTTACTTTCTTGCCTGGTGCAGCCGCCAGACCAACGATTACAAATTCCGCACCTTGTATCCCGAATGGGGCAGCGATGCCTTCTGGCAACGCGAAATCAACGACCTCTCAATCCAACTCCAAGTCATTCAGGAACATCTATAATCAGAGTGTTCAGTGGTCTGTGTTCAGGATGATTTGTCTCAGTTACTACAGAATCGCGACAAGAAAGCCAACTTCGACAATATGCAGACCAATTTCCATCCGGCCTGATACGCCCAGCTGCTACAAACCTCCTGCACGAACTCCAGCTTTCACGCGCAAATGTTTGCCCTTGAAGGCAATCTTCTTCTCTTTCTTCAATCGCAACAGCAGCCGTGACAACGTCTCCGGCGTCGTGCCGACAGCAGCGGCAATATCCTTCCGCGCCATATTAAGGATATATTCCTCTTTCCCGCCATACTGCTCTTCCAGAAAGGTGAAGAACCGCTTTTCGACATCGTGCGTGGTCAGCGCCAGAATCCGATCCGACATATACCTGAGCCTGCGGCACAGCATTCCGATAAAATCATTCCTGAAGCTTGGATCCTCGTTCAGGAATCGTTGAAGCTCGCGCTTCGGAATACGGAATACCACGCTCTTCTTGAGCGCAACAGCATTGACCGGATAAGTTTCCTGCTCAAAAAGCACAACTTCCGCGAAAGTCTCGCCCGGCTCAACCGTCTTTACGACAATTTCCCTGCCATCAGCCGATGTCTTTACAAGCTGAATGCTGCCCTCGGACAGAATGTAGATTGCATCGCCCTTTTTGCCTTCAAGGAAAAGATAGTCCCGCTTCGCAACAGTCTTCGACACGCACAATCCCGCCAAAGACTTCCTGTTGCGCTCCGCCAACCCCTTGAAAAATCCAGACTCATTCAGCAAAGATTCTATATTCATATCAGATTCTCAGTTTCCCCTTATAGCGCCGACGTTGTAGGAGCAGCGATGATTCACCGAGCAGCGACAGCATTTTCTCATCGCGGCATAAAGCCGCTCCTACATTTCACTGGAAAGCCGCAGATACCTTCCCCTGGCTTCGTCGCCCCATTTCCTCATGATTTCCTGTTTGCGGCGCGGATCTTTCCACTCTTCCGCCAGGGTCGTCAACTCTGACTCCGACACTGGCGGCGCACATAACTGCCTGACCAGATCTGCGGGACAACCTTTCTCTATAATATTCTTCCATGCAAGCTTCAGCTCTGATTGCCCATCTATCAACCATACTCCCATCAAGTCGTTCAAAACGTTGTATCGCCTGGATCCTTTTGCGTCGTCGTAATGCAGCCCTTGAGGCAAGCGGTACGGATTCACATCGAGCGCGCCGGACTCACAATACGAAGCTTCCAGAACCGGCATGCGATGGAGCGCGTGTTGCTGGCCATTCACGCCAACAGGCTGGAACAGGATTCTTTGTCCCTCCGGCGATAACACATACTCAATGAATAGCCGGCTCAATTCAGGTTTGTCACCGCCCCTCACTGCCGCAACCGAATCCGGACCGATGATCGTCGTTCCGCTGGGCAGGACGAAGGCGAGGGAATCTCCGCCAACAGCATCAATTTCACTCCTGGCTGTCATATCGGCTACCATTCCAGCTGCCACTTCACCCGATGCGACCTCACGCGGAGCCGTAGCGCTTGATTCGCCGAATCTCCTGACGTTCGCGCAGATTCTGGCGATCAGATTCCAGCCTTTCTCGAAGCCGTAAGCCTGGAGAATGATTTCATAGGATATGTGAACAACGCCGCTTGATCGCGGATCGCCCGAGGCGATCCACGAAAAGTATTCGGACCTGCCAAGATCGTCCCAGTTCTGCGGAGACTTCAATCCAAGTTTTTGCAGTATCGGTTTATTGTAGATAATGCCGAATCCGGTAAGCGCCACTCCAAACCAGCGATGATCCGAGTCATATACGTTCGATCCTGCGCACGTTCGCGGGATCGCGTCCATGATTTCGGACGGCAGCTCAACACGATCGAGCCAGCCTCGTTCGGACGCTGTCAGATAGGGCGCAACACCGCCACCGAAAAGAAGGTCAACGCCCGGCGCGCCCGGCGAAGTTTCAAAACGCGATTCAAGGTCCTTAAGGATCTTCGATGTTCCGCCAACGTCCAGCCATTGTATTTCTACATTTCGTCCGTAACGCCTTTCCACCCATTCCTTGAAACCGCGCGCATACTCCAGCTTCTCTTCGCGACGGTGCGGGGATATGATCGAGAGGATTTCCGCCTGCCCGTTGACCGGCTCCTTGCGATCCCGCGCTGTCCGGAGTATCGCGATGTAAGGCAAAGCCGCAATCAGAACGAACAGGGTCGCGGCAACGTATCGCATTCGAAACGCATGGTTCATAAGGAGATTCTTTATCACGGAGCTCACGGAGACGCGGAGAAAACAAAAGAATTACGATCTCCTCCGTGGTAAACTTTCTTGTACTACCGGCGACGTTTACGCACAGAGAAGCCGAAATGTCCAAGCAACTTGCCGAGCGCAAAATAATGGCCATGCGCAAAGGCTATCAGTTTCGCCTGTTCTATCGCAAGCCGGCCGCCCTTTGTAACCAAGTCCGACGAAACCTGAACTCCCTTGATCTCCGCCACAAACAAAGCATGCGAGCCCAGCGGTAGAATATGATGAACCTTGCATTCAAGGTTGATCGGACACTCCGCAATGATCGGCGGCTTGACTGTTTTTGCCGGAGCAGGCGTCAGCCCCATCGTCTCAAACTTGTTGACATCCCGACCCGACAAAACGCCGCATTTGTCCGTTGCACGCAGCTGGTTCTCCGAAGGGACATTGACCACGAATTCCCTGCTTTTTCTGATCAGCTCGTATGAATGTCGCGACGGCCTGATAGCGATGGCGAGCATGGGCGGATCGCTGCAAACCGTGCCAGCCCAGGCAATCGTAATTATATTCGGCTGTTTACCATCAGCCTGACACGAGACCATCACCACCGGAACCGGCACCAGCATCGTCCCAGGCTTCCAGAAAACCTTCTTAACGCTTTTTGATTTAACCATATCAACACCTCCTCCAATTCAACTCTTTCTCAATTAACGACTCAATTCAACGGCATAGTTTACCGCGCGCTCTGGACTTCGTAAATAGCCACATCTCATGTCGTGATTACCTTGAGTCCACAGTGCTTCCCTATTGGATCGAAGTCCCGTTCATTATGCAAGATAGGAATGTCATGGGCGCATGGGAGCCACATCTGGAATGATTGACGAATTCTTTCATCTATTGCATCCTCCCCATATATGAAAGGGAAAACGGAGAACGAAAGAAGCCCCAGGTTCCAATTGAAAAGGCCCGATTGGGACACATATTTTATGGACATTGCCCATGTCGTCGCAAGCCGTGGAAACTGCCTTCGCAGGAAGGTCGCCGCAGTAATTGTGAAGGATCGGCGCGTGATTTCCACTGGATACAACGGTACGCCGCGCGGAGTTAAAAATTGCTTTGAAGGCGGCTGTCCAAGATGCGCGAGTAATGCGCCTTCAGGTGGACAACTTGGCGAATGCGTCTGTTGTCATGCAGAAGAGAACGCCATTACCCAAGCCGCCTATCATGGGATAGCGCTCAATGGAGCGACACTCTTTTCAACAATGAGTCCGTGCCTGATGTGCGCAAAAATGATCATAAATGCCGGCATTGTGGAAGTCGTATACGAGCAAACATACGAATTCAACCGGCAGACCATCGCACTCCTAAAGCAAGTTGGCATCAAATGCAGACATGTCATGAAGAAACATTCCTAGCCTGAGATATCAATCGTTTCCACCGGAAGAGCCAACAAAGGTGTGCGAAGTCGGCGTGGTTACCGAGCAACAAGGAGCCGAACCGACGTTGAAGTAAGTGTATGTTCCGCCTCCAGGACATATCGGGTACGTACCTCCCTTGATATACTCATTGATTGAGGCATCAACTACCGCAGCGCCAGCAGCCTTGCGAGCTACAAACGCCCACTGCTGCTTGCCGTCATCAATAATACGAAGATTATTGATGCAGGCATTCTGCTGCGAAGTATTACGAGCCTTCACAAACGAAGGTATCGCTATTGCCGCAAGCAGACCTATGATCGCTACGACGATCATAATCTCCACCAATGTGAATCCTGATTTCCTATTCATTAGCATTCCTCCTTTGTTTGCGGGC
>CAZASC010000062.1:0-19957 GCA_964487695.1 uncultured Victivallales bacterium | reverse complement strand
GACACATTAGCGGCAATGGCTGAATCGCGGGGAATACCTGAACTTTTCGCGAACGCCTCAATCTCGGCCAGATGCTCCACCGACAGGTTCTTTTCGGCCCGCGCAATATCGGATGTCGAGGCCCGGAACCTCGGGATGTTTCTCAGCAATCTGAACAAGCTGCTGGCCTTCGCTCCATACAACCTGCCAAATTGCTCACCCATTGCCGCACCGCTGCCTGACAAATGGACAATAGGCTGATCGCCACATAATGTAATTGAACCGTCATCGACGCGCTGCTCGGTGATCGAAAGATTGCCATATGACTGTGGGCACGCAACACCAAAGAGCGCACACAGGCATAATGCTGACATTCCTGCAATCATCAGAAACAAGATGCTGAAGCTGAATATTCTTTGTCGCGTTACTTTATTGAGACACGTCGCGCGCAACTTGTTGACAACCGGCAAACTCAACATAACACTCATTATTTCCTCCTCATGTGTATTGATTTCAACTGTAATGGATGTAGACATAACATGAATCGTGCCAACCAAAAGCCGGCAACCATGATTGCTGGCAACATATTCATATTCAGATTGATACAAATGGTCACACCGCTTATTGATCGAAACCTGCATTCTGACACTATGCACTGCATGAGCAGTGCCTGCACATCGCATGTATGCACAGCGCTGCTTCAGACATTCGAGAAGACATCTAGTGACCTGTGGCTCCAAAACATGGACGGCAAGGTGTGTTTTAGTGCATAGAAGAGTCAATTGCGGGCAGTTGGACTGTACCCACTGCCGATTATGGACGCACAATAAATGTGAAACAGGCAGCCGATGACAGACAAAAAGTGGATCAACTTACGTTTCTAGGTTTATTACTTTTCGGCGATGGACTCGATGAGGATGTTGTCGAACCAGTAGATGCCCGCCGGATGGTACGCGTAGAGCATGACTTTCATCTCCGTCACTTCTGGCGTCTGGCGGGTTGGATGAACAATGGCCGATTGGGTGATCCACTCGTTTGCCTTACCATCGCAAGGAACGACCTTTTCATATCTGCGTCTCATTTCACCTTGAAAGAATCCATAACACCGAACCCAGACTTTGCCACCGCCTCGTCCTTTAAAGTCAAAAGTGACACGATACGCCTGCCCGGATCGAACCGGAATTGCGTCCGAATAATAGGAAAGGCCATAAGTCTCGGAGATTGCATTCCCGGCAGGATTTGGAATGTCCCAGATATTTGTAAGACCCGTTTTTTTCCATTGTTCGACCATCGCCTTTTCCGACACCGACGTGTCCATCCTCATGCATTTCCCATGCTCAGAAGAACTGGGATCATTCGTCCATTGAACCCCCAATCCATCAGGCTTGCACCAACAGGCGGGCTTTGCCGGGTCTTTTGCATCGGCCATTTCAAAGTCGCCATTCCGAACCAACTGCGGTTTTGTGTCGTCAGCCAGAAGGTTGGTTCCGACTACCACCGCCACGGCTACCGTGAATACTCCAACGATTTGAAAAAGATATTTCATCGCGTGTCTCCTGCCATTCGCCTGAAGTAGTCGGCGACTAATTCTTCGTACCCTTTCGGCGTGCCATCCTGAAGTCCGGTCATGATTTCCCTGAGTTCTGATTCAGGCAGCCGCGAGCGTTCCCTGTGCAATCCGATCTCGGCGCGAATCTCCTTCCTTGCGGCTTCGAGTGCGTCAATAGCCCCGTTATATGACCGCCTTACCGCGACACCATCCTGGCTTTTTACGGCTTCTTGGACGCTCTTCATAGCCGCGATGGACGTTTCCACATCGCCCGACGGCAGTTTGTATTTGCGGAGCCTGAGATCCAGGACTTCCGCTTCCTGCCGTATGCGGGTCTGGCTTCCGGCGATCCTGGCCATTTTTTCCGGTGATGGCGGAGGCGTAGGGCCACGCAGCCCCGGCTCGCTGAAGCCGGACAGGCGGCCGCCGCCGGTAGCCCCGCCGTTATCTGTTTTGGAAGAATCTTTGACGCTGCCCGGCTCGAAAGGACTTGGCGAAACTCGCGTGGGCGTTGTCCGCCCATCCTTGCCTTCCGCCGTATCCTGAACCATCTGGCCATTACTCCTGCCGGACCGGCCTTCGCCGGATCGCCCGCCGATCTCCTGCTGATTTGGCAGCTGGTTACCGGTGATGCCCTTTGCGCTCATGCTGGAAATCGGACCATCCACCGCATCCCACCCGGCACCCTTGTCTATCGAATCCAGCCACGAACTCGATACATCTTCCACGTCCTGTTGCATATTATCTTCCTTGTCCAGCAACTCGCCGACAATATCCTCCAGCTCCGCGGGCAATTCTGACATTGGAATATCGATCTGGGCGGCTGGCTCTTCCACGGACCACTTGGTGTTGTCGGGCTTGTTTGGGAGCCACTTTTCGAGATTGTTCACCAGCTCTTCTGCCTTTTCCAATCCCGATTGCTCCATTGGCACAGCCAGTTCCACCTTCTTCTGATAGAGTGATTCAGCCGCCTTGTCCACATCCTGCACGACCTCATTCAGCTGCCGCGCCGCCGAGCCATCGCCGAAATCCTGCAACGGCAATTTGGCGAAGTCGGTCAGCTTCTCTTCGAGGAACTTTGCCCATTCGGCTTCCTCCCTGGCTAGGGCGCCAATGATCTCCTCTTTTTCATCCTTGGTAAGATCCGCCGGCAGCTTATCCAGCAATGTCCTGCTGTTTTCGATTATCCGTTTCTGTGCGCGCTCGAATTCGCCGAGTTCGTCAGCAAGAGATGCGCTCTCATCGCGAAGGGCTGGCGTTGTAATGGTATCCCTGTTATTCTTGCCGTCGGCAATTTTATCTTTGCTTTTGCGCTCATCTGCCATCTCGCCCAGGAGCGCAATCAACTCGTTGAGGATATACTCCTGCCGATCCGCAGCCTTACCCAGCAGAGTCGTGAGTTCTTTTTCAGTTTTGGCCTCGATCTCGGAGATCTGCGCAAGCGCCAATCCCATTTCGTTCTCGGCAAGCACGGACAGCCGATCGGCATATAGGCGCCCATCGGAAGGAAATTTTAAAAACTCCCTGATGGTTTGCCGTCCCGTTGAGCGGGCCTCTTCCTGCTGTTTCTTCATGCTGTCACGATGCGCATCTACACGTTTGTTCTGAATGGCTTCGTCGAGGTGCGTTCGAAGATTGTCCGTAATTTCGTTGGCCTTCTTCTGATCTGCAATGGTCTTCCTGAGCAGATTCATGGCATTGGCGAGAACATCCCCGCTTGGCAGAGTCAGATCGTCCAGCGATTTCACCCGCAACACAATTGGCCTCGATCTGCCGGGTTTGCCGCCGGGTTTGAAATCCCAGCTGGCGGCCTCAATGAGGTAAGTTTCGCCCGGCACAAATGAGCTTGGAGCGACGACTATGGTCAAGCTTTCCCTCACCGGGCCTGGATTGCCGGGCGGCCCGGAATATATCCATTGCTTGAGCGTGCGGATGGCATTCGTCCCTGCCAAATCATCTCCAGGACGGCATGTGACAACAACATTGCTCATCCCGAAATCATCGGAAGCGCGCACAGTCAGTGACAACTCCGTTCCCGCCGCAACAAACAAGTTCCTGTTGTCCGTCACGAATTCCACTTCCGGCGGACGATCCGTTTCCAGTTCCACCTCGCCGCTTGCCGCCGATGCTGGCTGACTATTCTTCGCGTTCTTCGTTTCGAGCGTATATGGACCCGCATTCGTTATGATTGTATGCGCCGTCCAGACGTTTCTACTCCTCTTGAACGGCCTGGACGATTTGGCAAAATTCCAATCGACTGCGGCGAGAGAACGATCGAACTCCATTTGCACTTCAATTTCTGACATAGGCAGACAGGAAACCGATGCGGGCGGACCAGCCACTTCATGAGCCGCCAGCCCTGTGTAGGATGGTGGCTTGATGCGAACAACTGATGATGTGATCCTTGGCTTGGGCAAAACTGCTATATGAACGCTTCTGGAGTAAGCATCAGCTGCCAGAACACGAAAACTGAATGATCGCTGGATCGATCGGAACACGTAACTGTAGTGGCCGGGCGTGGCGCTTTCAAGCATCACGGCCGTATCGCCGACGTTCCTTGCCGGAGCAACAGCCTTGTTGCCTTCCGCCCAGACTATAACCGGCGCGGATTCCTGTGCGGCCACGTTGCCGTGCCCCTCAACGGTTGCCGCTACAGGCAGATCGCCATCCTCATCTACCGTGAGATCAGAGGAAGGATTGACCTCCAAGGCGACCGAACCGGCTGGCGGGACGTCTCCGAGTGGAGCGGCGTACCGTACCAGCGCATTAAACGTTTGCCTTGGAAAGACAAGTCCGTAGGCGATCCAGACGGCAACTATCAGTCCTGTCGCAACTCCCCACTTGACTAGAATCCTGCCATTCCAAAACGATCGAACCGGTATTGACTCCAGGAAATTGGAGGAACGCTTGACTGTCCTGGACGCGAACAGGCTCTCTCCCGAATCGAGCTCTTGAGCCTGAAGCTGGCAGGCATTGATCAGAAGATTATCGTTCATATTGCGGCTCCGCTCGAGCATCACCGCAGTCCGTTCCGCGCTCACATCCCGAAGCGCCGGGATCACCACCCGTCTGACGAAGCCGACCAGCAACAGCACTCCGCCGCCAACGGCCAGCGGAAACCGGATCGCCGCAGGAAGGTTGAGAAGGTTATCGAGAATAAACAAGAACAGCCATGCGCCAAGAGACATTGCCAGCCATGTAAATATCCCGAACAGAATGGCCGATATTTTAACGATTCGACCGGCCCTGACAAGATGAGATCGAATGGAGGTTTGTCGTGTCATGGCAGCTCTGCTCCATCCCTAAAGCCGGTTGCCCATATTTCCGGAGAAAGCACAACCGTCGGGGGCTCTTCCTGTTTAGCGATGATTCCTCTGAAAAAGAAACCGCGGCAGGCCACCATCATGCGCTCTCCGTTGTCTTTCCACCTCCAAATTTCCAGGCGCCATGGTTGCGATTCGTCCTCCTTCAGCGTCGTGCGTCTTTTCCGCGATAACATCAGCAGGGAATACACATCGTCTCCGATCCTGCACACACCAAGAAGCTTTTTCGAATCGAAGAAATCTTCGTCATTAGCCAGCGACTGTCCCACCCTTGCGACGAGGCCGGTATCGCCATTCGCAGGCCAGCCGACGCTGAGATGACACGGAGTTTTCACGGCCATAAATGCGTTGGTCACCAATAGACCAGAGAATCGGAAAGCGCCGTCATCCGCACTTCGCGCGCCCGGCAAACGCAAAAGCGTTCCAGGCGTCAACGCCACCAACTCAGTTGCATGCGAATCCTTGATCTCGATCGCACCGGTCACTGACACAGTGTTATCGTTGAACGCGATCCGCACTGGATATATGAGATCGTCGAAAGTCTGCCCTTCGCTGCCCCTGTCCTTGGCGCGCAGGACAATCTTTGTTGTGCGGTCTTCCCCTTCCAGATAGAGGACCGTCGTGTACATATGACCTCGCACTATGGCGCCGTCGGCCAGCGTCACAATGGCCCTGATCTCGCGCACAGGACACGACTCACCCCATTTCTCTTTCCGAGTCTGGCCAGCCTCCGGGAAACGCCATTTCTGTTCCATCGTTTCTTTTTCTGGCTCAAAAACCATTTCCTGAACCTGTTCGAAAGACAGGCTCTTGAGTTCCTTGCCTGTGTGAATCTTTAGTTCGCTGCCAGCCGACATGGAGATCGCACCCTCGACAATATCGCCATTCGAGAATTGCACCATGCCCGAACGATTCGTTTCTGCCGTGATTTGCCTGCACGGCAGGAGCGCCAGCAGCAGGACAGCTATTGTCTGGAGCCGGCGCGCCCTCGCTCCGGTGATCACCGGGACGATGGCGTCCCGGCTCCAAGATTGAACTGAATCGTTCCAGCTTAAAATAGCTTCCAACATAATTCTCTCTCAAAACAGATTCATTTTGCGCCTGATGATCCATTCACACACCAGCACGAAGAGAAATGCAATGGCGAACCAGCGGCCATCCGATAACGGCGACACGTCGGACGTCACCGTCCTGCTCATCTGCGCTGCGGTCAAAGCCCCTATCAACTTGTCAACGTCCTGCTCGCCAACATACGAGCCGCCGCCGCATTGCGCCAGTTTCGTCAGCGCCCGGCTGTCCAGTTCAAGCCTTGCCCCCTCCCCAAGAAGAGGAGCCACTTGGAAGACCTTGTCATAAGTCTCGATACTGCTATTGCCCTGATGCGCGACAAGTTGAAAGCTATAAGTTCCTCTCTGCTCGAAGAGCAGCCTTGCGTTGAAGGCGCCGGGATCGCCCTGCAATGGCTCCACCGGGATTTGACTGACATCACGCCCCCTGGTTAGCGATGCGGTCAGACTCAGGTCAGCGGTCTCACGACTGACCGAGGCGCGCACCATGGCCGTGGCTTTTTCGCCGGGTTTGTAGAATTCCTTGTCCCATCTGACAGAAAGAATCTGGCCGCCTTCAACATTCGAAGCGAGATTCCTGATAGCCTGCCGCCAGAAGAGTCCGTACGCCTTTTGCAGGTCGTCGGATTGTCTGGCCCACTTCCAGAACGTATTGGACGCAAGCGCGAGCACCGTTCCCTTGCCATATCGTTGCACAGCTACCAGCGGGACGGATCGCGCGTCGATCCCAACCGTCATGAGCGCCACGCTGCCGCCTTTCAGATTGCCAACAGGAATGACCGACGCCACCGTGGCAGCGCCCAAACGTGACAGAAGCTCGTTCATCCCGGCGACAATGGGATGATTCGCCGCGCCGGCCGGAATGCTCACGGCAAATTCACCTCGCATGATCATGCCAGCGCCAGTAGATGCTTCCCATGGAACGAGGGAAGCTATGGATGTAGCCGCATAGCCGTTCGACCCGAACGATGTTTCGTCTCCCAGAAAGATGACTGCGCCGCCATTTTCGACGTATGTTTTCAAAGCGGCCATCTGCCCGACGCTCCACTCCCTGGCTGATACCGATCCTATGATCACACAATCAAACTGCTTCAAAACATTTACGTCAGATGGGAACCCGGAATCCAGGCTCTCGTCGCCCGGGAAGCGTTCGCCTTGAACAGTGAAACGTTCTCCAATGGTCCTGAACATGGCTGTAAAGGTAACGCCGGGATCGCGGATGAGTTCGCTCCGAAGCATCTTGAGATCCATTCCAAGTTCGCGGGCAAAGAAAAGTACATGCAGCGATTTCTTCCTGACATCAACGGTAAGAATCCGGCTGTTGTTGAGAGCAGACAGTTCGCCTGGAAGTTCTTTCAAGGAAATACGGAATCGCTGGAGCCCTGGCGAATGACAGGTTGTCTTGAAAACAACCTGCAACCAGCCTTTGGAAAGATCAACAAGCTGCTCATTCTCTTTGATCCAGTGATTGTTCTCTTCCCGTTCAAGCGCCAACGGCACATGTGCAATGCCCTTGCCTGTGAAAACAGCCGGATTCCTGGCGCTGAGATCAACGTTGATTTCAAATGCCCCTTCCTTTTCGACGGAAGCCGGACACCGCACATTCACGATGGCAAGGTCGTTCGCGGTGGAGAGATCCGAGCCAATGCCCACGATATGGAGAGGGATCGCCGGTAATTCAATGTTCTCCACCGGTTCGTCACCTCCATCTGTCAGGAGAACAATCCCCGCATAGGACGAGAGGTCGGCTCGTTTTGAGAGCGACAGCAGCACCGCGCCCAAGTCCGTGTTGCGCACTCCTTCCCGTGCTTCTTGCTGCAAAGGACTTCCCTGCTCTCTCAGTTTCGTATCGAACTCAAGCGTCTTGAGCGACATTCCTGACGGCAACCCGCTTTTGATTTTTTGCATGGCGTCCCTGGCTCTTGCAATGCGCGACCGATTCCCCACATCTTTGACATCCATGGAGGAGGACACGTCGAGCGCCGCCAGGATTCTGTCCGTCGTTCTCACCGGGACACTTCGGCTCCAAATCGGATCGAGCAGTGCGACGACGAACATGACAGCAATGATGGCTCGCGGAATAATCAGCAAGACAGCCCGCTCCCTGGACATTCTGGTCAGAAGATTCCTGTAAATAAGGAATCCCCATGCAAACATCAGCCCCACAAGAAGTCCGGACATGAGAACCGCAAGATGCGGACGCCAAATAATCATGCCTATGACCATGTTCATGGGATCATTCCTTTCCCCTGAAATTTCATGGCGGCAGGATTGACGATCAACCCCTCTGCAAGGGCAGCTGCGATGGCCAACAACAGGAACGGCAGATAAAGATCAACACCGTTTCGCATTCTTCGCACGAACCTCACCACAGACTCGCTGTCCTTGTATTCGTTTACATTGTGACGCAGATCGGCGAGAGCCGGCACGGTTTTCGTATCGAGAAACGATTCGCGACCCTCCTCGACTGATGACCGCACCGCGATACAGGAAATCGAATTGCTGGATTCCAGAGAATAGATTCCAGCCCTGGGCAGCACCGGAATGTCACGGCCAAGCCCCTGCCATTCCAACACTCCGCCGGTCACTGCATGAATGTGAAAGGGCTGATCAGCCCCCTCAAAGCCGGTCGGTTTTGTCCCCGCCACGATAGCGGCCGCGTTCCCGGCCTGGTCACTCCCGGAAAGCGCCATGCCGTGTACCAGTGCGACAAATCCAGCCTTGAGCGGCAGGGTGCTTGCCTTTGGATCGAAATCCACGCCGCTCACAAAGATACAGCCCTTCCCCACAGTCTGTTCAATTAATATTGCAGTTCCGTCTTTGAGGGCCAAAAGCGATATGCAGCCAGCGTCCGGTTCGAGCGCGGTCGCTTTGAATGCCCGGACCTGTCTCAGCATCACTTCCCCGGCTTCATCCCTCAGATCATCCCACAATGCCGCCTGTTTGTTCAGCGCCACAATCGGGAGTCCTGTTCCATCGGAAATCGTCTTTCCGAACCTGACATGAATCCACGGCGGCGCTTGCTCTTTTTGATTCGCGCCTGATCCGCTATCGGGAAGGAGCAACACATTACCGCCTTGTTCAAGATAAGACTTGAGGAACGCTTGACCGCCTTTCGACGAAACCACACCCGACCATTTGAGCACGGCCATCGCCGGATTGTCTTTCAACGCCTCTGCCAACGAAACATTCGGCGGTTTGAAAACAGGAATCAATCCGGACAATATACCATCGCCCGATGGCGAGACAGCAAGTGGGACAACTCCGAAGGCTGAATCCGATCCGCAGAACAGCACTTTTCTTCTTGGCTGGCAGGTGAATGCCACACAGGAGTAGTTGTCAGGCTCGAAGGCGTCGTTTTCAATATTGACCGCAATCCACTCCGCGAGTGCGTCATGAGTTTCAAATGGAACCGCAACCGTGCGGCTGGAATGCGGAGCGACATCCACCGGCAGTGCATTCTTCAATCCGCTTTGGTCCATTGAATTCAACCGGACCTTCGCAGCCTCCTTCGAAGCGTTGCGCAACGTCACGTTTGCAAGATAATGGCGATCCGCCACGAGTACGCAATGCGGCAATTCGATTCCATCCACCGACACATTTGCGCCATCGAATGGTTCGCTCTTTATGCGATGAACGGTAATGGACACACCGGCTGGAGGCGTGCGGGGATCCTGAACCTGTCTGCCCCATTCAGTTTCCTGCATATCCGTAAAGATGTGAATCTCGCGCCTTGCTGTTGAGGCCGAGCCGAGTAGCGAAAACGCCTGCGACAACGCCCTCGCAGGCATGCCGGAGCCATGGGTCTCCTTGATTCGTTCGAGTGAAGCACGCAGGATTCTCCTGTCCGCCGACAATCCATCCGGCACTGCCGTAACCGGATCGTCCACAAGCAAAACAAGCGCCAGTGAATCGGATTTCTCCATGTCGCCTATCAGCCCAGCAGCTGCATCAAGAGCGTTGGCCAGCTTGGACCTGCCATCCGGCGCTTTCCCGCTCATTGATCCGGAGTTGTCTATGACTATAACCTGGGAAACCGGGCCGCCGCCGTTGAGACCAAGAAAAACTGGCCGCGAAAGCGCAAGCATAAGAAAAGCTATCAACAGCATCCGCAGCAAAAGTGCAAGCCATTCCCTGATTCGCTTCCTCGCGCTGAGCCGTGGCTGGGCCTGGAGAAAAAACATCAGCGATGGAAATGGCCGTACCTGTTTCCGCACCTTGAGGAATAGATGGAACAGGATCGGCAATCCGGCCAGCGGAAGCATCCACAGGAACAACGGATTTGCAGCGGCAATTCCAAACATCGCTTTTTCATACTCCAAGTTTGCTCAATGCCGACTCGACTGATTGCGTGGTTTCCATCACATGGTAGCTTGCCATGCAGTTTATGCAGCCTGACCGCAATGTTTCCAGATGTTGCAGGACGGCGCCATGGTATGCGTCACTTATTTCATCCACGTTGACTACGAGCCTGCTTTTCGTTTCAAGGTCACGAAGTTCGGCAACGCCGCCGAATGAGAGCCTGCGCTCACCGCGACCCATAACATGGAGCGCAACAATGTTATGGCCGTCGTGATAGAGATGCCGTATGCCACGCAGAATCATATCCGCGTTCTGCAGTAGATCGGAGATGATGATGACAAGGCTTTTCGATCCAATCCGCGTCGAGGCCTCGTGGATGGCCGCTTCGATGTTGCCCTCACCTGACGGTTGTATTGTCTCCAAGTGCTCCAACACCGGACGAAGCCCCTCGGATGTGCCGACTGGCTGGAAGCATTTGATCAATTTGCTGTCGAATGTCATCAGCCCTGCCGAGTCGCGCTGATTGACAAGCGTGTACATCAATCCGGCGGCCAGGAAGCAACCATACTCCATTTTCGTTATCGGGCCTTCGTCGCGGAAAGCCAGGCTCCCGGATGTGTCGAGCAGTATATGGGCACGCAGGTTGGTTTCTTCATAACATTGGCGTATCATGTATTTATCGGTCCTCGCATAGACCGGCCAGTCAATCAGGCTTGTCGGATCGCCAGGCGTGTAGGCGCGGTATTCGGCGAACTCGACGGACGCGCCGTGATGAGGCGATCTATGCAAGCCGGCCCGGAATCCATGCACAGGCCGGCGGACACCGATGCCTGAGTTCGTAACAGCTTCGGCGAGCGCTGAAGGAAGATACTTGTACCTCGACATGTGTCTCCATTCCTTATGCCGGGAGGCGCGGAGGATCAATAGCTGGGTTCTTTGACCTGTTCAAGGATGCGCTTTGTTATTTCGTCTGAAGTGATTCCATCGCTAGCCGCAGAGAAATTCCTGAATATCCTGTGCCGCAGAACTGGCATGGCATACTTTCTAATGTCGGCGCATGAGACGTTAAAGCGACCGTTGAGCAGGACATGGGCTTTTGCGGCAAGCAATAGATACTGGCCGGCGCGTGTGCCGGCGCCCCAACGAACCCATTTGTCCACAAAATCCGGCGTTTCCTTGCGGCCAGGCCTTGTGGCCCGCACAATGCTCGAAGCGTATTGGGCGATATGAGGAGTGACAGGCACCTGGCGCACCAGATTTTGCAGGACGATCAACTCCGCAGCGTCGAGCGATTTCTCGATCAGCGGAACAAAATCGCGGGTGGTATCCATCAGGATTCTCGGTTCGCTCTCCGAATCAGGGTAATCCACATTTATACAGAACATGAAGCGGTCGAGTTGCGCTTCCGGCAGCGGATAAGTGCCTTCCAGCTCGATCGGATTCTGGGTTGCCAGCACCATGAATGGCTTGGGCAATTCGTAACAGGTTCCCGAAACCGTTATCTGCTGTTCCTGCATGGCCTCCAGCAAAGCGGCCTGCGTTTTCGGCGGCGTCCTGTTGATCTCGTCGGCGAGAAGTATGTTGGTGAAAATCGGACCGGGATTGAACCGGAAAGCCCGATGGCCGGAGGATGAGTCCTCCTCAAGAATATCCGTGCCCGTTATGTCTGCCGGCATGAGATCAGGTGTGAATTGAATTCGATTGGCGCGAAGATCCAACGCTGAAGCGAGCGTCTTCACCAGCAGTGTCTTGCCAAGCCCGGGAACCCCGATCAAAAGACAGTGTCCACGAGCAAAGAATGCGGTGAGAATTTGCTCAATAACTTCGCCCTGCCCGATGATTACCTTGCAGAGTTCGTTCGTAATCTTTTCTTTGGCCACCGCCAGTTTCGCCACGGCTTCTTCCTGCTCCCTGCTGTCACCGCTGTCAATGTTGTCAGTCGTTCCCGTTGTAGACATGTTTCAAGATTTCTCGCCAAGCCGCCAAGGACGCTAAGATTTATGAACTTTGCGTGCTTTGAGCCTTTGCGAGAGTCTCCTTTCTTGTGTTTCTTGTCATCCGTGGTCACCCATCGCTAAGTCCTTCAATGCGTCGCCGCGTACATCATGATGTTGACGCCAAGCTGAGATCCCGAGTGAGGCTCATAAGCTCTTGCCAATGGATACTCGCAGCCAAGCCATGCCGCTTCAATATCGTATGGACTGTAAATCACCCGCAAATCGCCATCAACCTCTATACCTTCGAGTACGGGCAACGCCAAGTCCGGCTTTTCCTTGACGACAGCCGGTGTATAGCGGCTTTCGACAATCTTGAACACTGAGCTGTAAACGGGATGCGAGGCCGGAATGCGCGTCAGCTTCGCGCCGGGCAGAAGAGCCGCCAGTTCCCGGCGCGCGATTACATCGAAGCTCTTGAGCCCAAGACCGTTGTTCACAAAAAGCGTGCCTGAATTCCTCAAAAACTCGCGGAGCGCAGCACGACTCTGCTCGTCAAAATGAAAATCGTCAAGGCCCGTCAGATAGAGGAACGAATAGCCCGACAAATCGTCCTTTCCGGGTTTGACGCCGACACGCTTAAGGCTCACCTTCAGCGATGTATTCTGGCGCAGCTGAACCATGAGTGCTGTCGCCGCGTCTGGATGAACATTCCATGCTCCTTCGTGTTCGATTTGCGCGAAAACAAATTCGTCAGTGGGATGCTTCTCGTCAATGGCGCCGAACAACTCCGGCTTGGCTTCCTCGCGTCCGGCGGCGGCATATCCGATCACGTATGAAACAAGGTTGACCCCGATCTTGTTGCCGGACTCCAGATCGTAATAAACGGCATCCTTGATCAGAGGGACTTCATGATCGTCCCAGGAACAGCCAAGGCCATACTTGGAAATCAGAATGCCGATGCGACTGCCGACATACGCGCCTTCCAGACACGGCGAGCTTGAACCGACGTTCTTCGAATAATGCACTTTGTCCACATCCGCGAGCATGTGATAAATGGGATGGTCGGCTGGTATTATCCTTAACTTGCACTCCGGAAGCACCGCGTCGGCGATCTTTCTGGCCGCCTCATAAAAATACGGCGAGCCCGCGATCGAATCGAACACAACAATACCACCGCGCAGGATATAAGATCTCAACAGTTCGATTTGTTTCGGATCGAGCTTGATTGTACGACTGCCGTTAAAAAGCAGTGCAGGCATCGTTTCAGGATCGCCGTTGAACTCCGAGAGTGGAAAGGCTTCGCTGGCGTAGGGAAGCTCAAAATGCGATTGGCATTTTCGAAGTATCTGCTGGAGATCGCCCGGGCACTGATTCCAGTCTTCAACCTGCGTCTTCTCTCCATTCTCGTAAGTGAACATGGCCTTCTCGCCCCACATGACCTTGGCTATCAGTGTTGGCGGCTTTGGCTCGCGCTTACGTTCCGTGCGCCTTAGCGGCGTGGCAGGCAGCGGCAGCGGAGGGAAACCTTCGCCGCCGGAAATGCGGCGCGGAGCCGCCTGCGGCGGCGGCCCGAGCGGCCGCAGCCAGTCATCCTCGCCCGCAAAGGCAGGAGCAGAGAACAGCATAAGCATTATGGCGATGACGCCAGATCCAAGTTTCATATCGGCACATCCATACTCCTCTTCAACGCCGGATTACAGCCAAATATTGTCTCTCATCCTGACTTCAGGAACTCACATCAGAACGCCTCAATGGAACAATAGTCACAGCAAGAGACGCTTGATTCAACCTATGACTTCGGACTATTGCATTGCGAGATTCAGACCATTGCTCTAGTGTTTACTCGAAAGGCTCTCCTGCTCAAGTGAACCTTTCGGCATCAGCCATCATGGCCGATTGCCATGCGATTGCTTTTCATTATGGAGATTACAAGGAATCCAGTATTGCGTCTGTTTAAGCTCTGCGCTCTGGCAGGACTGTCGCTATGCTTAATGCCAGCGGCACAGGCAGGCCCACCGTTTGTGACAGACGATCCAGAACCAGTCGAGTATAAACACTGGGAATTTTATCTTGCGTCGCAGCTTGCCCGCGACGCGAACGGCTGGTCTGGCACGGCGCCACACTTGGAAGTCAATTATGGCGCAATACCGCAAGTTCAACTGCATATAATAGCACCAATGGCTTTCACGGCACCAAATGACGGAGCGACTCATTTGGGTTACGGTGACACAGAGTTAGGCGTGAAGTACCGTTTCGTTCGGGAAACGCCGCGCATTCCTCAGATCGCAATCTTTCCGCTTGTCGAATTGCCGACAGGAAATAGCGGCATGAGCTTGGGTAGCGGCGAAACGCAATCATTTCTGCCTGTCTGGCTCCAGAAGAGCTGGGGCCTGGACAATCGCTTGTGGACCACATATGGCGGCGGCGGGTATTGGATCAATCCTGGCTCGGAGAATCGCAACTGGACGTTTATCGGCTGGCTCTTGCAACGCCAAATTACCGACAATCTTACAATTGGCGCGGAGGTTTATCACGAGACAGCCAGTAAAGTTGGCGGCGAAGCCGATACTGCGATGAACGGCGGAGGCATTCTCGACATTAACGAGACATTTCACCTGCTGTTTTCGGCAGGTCACACAGTTCAGGGACCAGCCATATTTTCGACATACGTCGCATTGCAACTCACTTTCGGCCAGGGCAAATAGCACAGGAAGAGGATCGGTTGGTCAGAGACAAACTGGATCGAGCCAATAAATCTTCCACACGCAGATTGCTGGAGCAGTGGAAATACAGGTTACGGATAATTCCTGAACGGACTGGCGCGAGAACCAAGCGAAAGATCAAGAATGGACGCACCTTCTTCAGATGGCGGCCTTGTCAAACAGCATCTTATCCGTAACGCGATGGCTGGCCAAACTGCTTGCAGAGCGCATCGATTTCCTTCTTTAATTCAACCATACGGAGTTCGCGATTGATCATCATCACGTTCATGGCTCTAAGCTCTACGTTGGCACTGTCCACCGTCTTCACCATCTGGCTCAACTTCTCCTCGGTGCTTTTTCGCTCTGTGATATTCTGCACCGTGCCGTGCAGGCCGATGATCTGACCATCGCTATCCCGCACAACCTCACTACACGTTGTGATCCATATGGGAATGCCATTGCGGATTGCTTGAACGTCAAGTTTGTAGCCGACGCCTGTCCGTACAGTCTCTTGAACGGCGTTATTCAACCGTTCCCATTCGTCAGGCGGGTAGCACCGTCCTTTCTGATCCCGGAATGAGGGCATGGGCTCTACTGAAGAGTCAATTCCATAAATTCGAAGGAGCTCCTCTGTACCGGTGGTTACATCGGTCTTTGCATCCCAATACCAACTGCCCAACTCAGCGATTCGCTGGGCCTCTTTGAGTTGATCCTCAGTCTGCTTTCGCTTAGTGATGTCACGACTAACCACTACCGACCCTACGATTGTAGCGTTCTTGTCGCGAATCGGAGCAAAACTGTAACTCCCTATCCATCTCTCGCCTGTATCTTTGCGACGCAGGATATACTCAGCATCAGTTACCGTCTCACCCCGCAAGGCACGCGGTACAGCCCACATGTCCAAAGGTGCCCGTCTCCCGTCGGGCATGAACACATCCAAAATATCCGGGTATTCAGCGAACGTTTTGGCACATTCGTCCTTGTTTCTAAATTTGTGGAAAGTTGCGAATGCATCATTAAAATTGATGAATTGCCCATGAATATCAGAAACAAACACGGCGTCGGTCATGCTGGCCAAAGCTGCTGCCAACTTCGTACGGCTCTCCCTCTCCGAGTTCTCTGCCTGCTTGCGCTGGGTGATTTCTTGCATTAGCGAATAGATAAACACCATTCCACCAAAGAATATGACACCGATGATAAATGCCAGCTTGTTTCTGAAAGAGATAAGGTTGGAAAGAACATCCTGCTCGGCAGAGGTCACGGCGATTGACCAGAACGTTTTTCCGATATGAATCGGCATATACACCGCGTATTTCTTGGTTTGCCCGACATTCCGGTCTCGGATTCTATCAAAGGTAAAGGTTGTAATACCTTCATTGCCCTTGACCATATCGTTTGCCATGACAATAGCCGACGGGGAATTCTTCATGTTTTCAAACACGGATTTGCCGGTGAACCCTGGCTCCGGACTGTAAAGTTGCCTCCCGTCCTGGCTGATAACCCAGCCGTATCCTGTTTCGCCGAGATTTATCACGTCAAGATAGCGTTTTGCGATGTTCTCGAAGTTTATAAGTATTCCGATTGACCCTTTGAATTCTGACCCGTTGAAGACCGGCACAAGGAGTGCAATGGCGTCAAATCCCTCAACCGTCTTGAAGACATCACTAACAATCGGCTTATGATCCAGTAACAGCTCATGCACATGCTTCTGATCTGAGATGTCTTTTCCAACTGAGTCGCTAATGGGATAGTTGTAGACGATCACGCCTTTTTCATCCATGCGGGTGATTGACCTGATCTGCTCCCGATTGGCCTCATAAAAGAGTTCCATATAGTGCTTGCCAGTGGAGTCAATATTGATGACACCATCCATCTTTGACAAAGACTCCACGTTTCTGGTCCACGTTGCGAATAAATCTTCAATTCCCAGTGCCGCCTGTTTTGCATGGATCATCTGCTCTGCATTAAGACTCATGATCCGTGCATCCTTGGCCTGCTTGTAGAAGATGTTGAAAAGCAGAATACACGCACCGGTGAATAGGATGGTCAGGGCGATAAAATATTTGTTATTCACTGGTAGAATCTCCCGGCAATCATCGTCTTCATTTCCGTCCAACATTCATCGCATGACCCGCGCCACGTCAGCAGCCTGTCATTTGTCGACTCAACCTGAATGGAGCATTTGACCTTGAGCTTGCTGTTTCCCGTCGATTTGCCAATAAAATAAACGGACGTTAACTGCTCTTTCCAAGCTCAGTTGTCAACAAGCTTACTTGTGAGCGGGATTTGCGCTGGGGAATTTCCCTGGCGATCAGAACAGCTTCAACAGCAGCATAAATACCAGTTGAAACGGCCACATGATCGCATCGGACAGATACGGCATCAGCCAGAAATTGGCAAATACTAAAAGAATCTACAATAGCACGTCGGTAAGTGCTGATCGTCTGTCGCTCTCCAGTTCAACGATCTTTTCAAATGCCGTAAAAATATCCTGTTCATCCGACATAATCGAAATCAAGCAGGCCTTTTCTCTGCTTCCCGCTTGAACTGCATTTGAACCTTGAATACGGGGCGGCAGTGTGTAATTATCAGGAAAAGTGAGGGAGGTTGACCAATGAATAAACAACTTTTTCTTTCGCCTGTAATTGCTCTTCTGGTCGGGTTCTTTGGCGTGGCTGCTTATGGGGAAATGACCAATACTAATAATGCTGCAAATACGCCCAATGCTCAAGATATGCAGACACTGCTGGAAAAGGCAAATAGCGGAGATGCAGAGGCTCAGTTTGAAGTGGGAAAATGCTACTGGAACGGTAACGGTGTCCCAAAAGATCAGACAGAGGCACTCAAATGGTTTCGAAAGGCTGCTGCACAGGGGAGGAATGCCGCTGCTCAAGACTTTCTCAAAAAACTGTCAACGCCCACCAATACGAACAACGTAACCAATTCAGTCGCCACTTCCCCGACAAACGCTGTAAAAGATATTCAACCAACGCCATAATATCTCAAAACAGAAAGGCCTGCCCATCTCCAGTTACGAAGACGAACAGGGCTCAATGTAATGTGGTGCTAGCCTCGCTCTACTGAATGTCGCGCCCATTCAGGATGCTTGATATAACGATTTACGGCTCTGGTGGATATGACGCAACAGAACATATCAATGAATCTGCGGCAATCAGGTATCGTGGAAAGTCGTAAAATCGTGGCTGCTTGTGACAGCAGTCAACTCCGCCTGAGAATCTTTTCCACCATTTGAAGCAGTTCTTCCGGATTGAAAGGCTTCGACAGAAAATATGAGCATCCTTCAGCTTTCAGTTGGGCTAAAATATTTTCATCGGAAAGCCCGCTCATAATTACTAATGGGACCGTGATTTTCTGAGCTGCAAGTTCCTTCATAATTTGTAATCCCGTCTGGTCCGGCATGTAGAAATCGCAGATAATCACGTCTACAGGACAATCTGTTGAATGAGACGAAAGAACGGCTGCAACCAGACCCGCCCCGGTTGAGACTCCAGTTGCAATATATCCCGCACTCCTGAGCACGAACGAGATCAACTTAAGAATCCTCATCTCGTCTTCGGCAATAGCGATGTGAGCAATATGTTTCTGTTTTATGGCTTCATTTCCTTTCGTCCTATTGCCGCACCACGCAAGGAGCAATGCGATACCTGGTCAAAGGCACTTTCGTTGTTCCCGTTGTCTTCTCGACGTTCTGGACATGTTGATGATTGTTGTGCCAGTACGCAGACGAATGAACAAAGTTGCTGGTTGATCCCGGGGATGCGGAATACGACTTTTGCATTGCTGCTATCCATATCTTTTCCCAATGGCAGAAAATAGGGTCGAGAATTCAGGAACAGAATATGGAAAGATACTCTACCTATACTCAGGAGGGACGCAAGAACTTTGTGTAACTCTTACGATTGTGTTTCAGGCGGGAATATGTTTTCAGGCTCTCGCGCAATTTCCGTGCTATGCCCTCACGGGTTCGCGGCGGTCTGCCAATGAAAGGATATTTCCTTCGACGCGACAGATGCCATTCGATGCGGCACTGAGCCTTGCAGAAGCGGGCGCGGGCAGGATGTGCGCTTCTGAACTTACTTCCACAAAATTCGCAAATGTTGTCTTTCGCGCCTTTCATTGACGAGACAAGCACGTATCTGATGACAATGCCGCCAACATGTCGTTCCTTGCAGGTCAGTCGGCCTTTTGCACACCATTTATAAATGGTATGAGCCGATACGCCAAGGATCTTGGCAGCTTCCGGCGCAGTGATATAAGCGTTCTTTACACTGCTGCGTTTCATGCATTCCCTCCCTATGCCGATGTAATGCAAAGACCGTGCCATCATTGGCACGAGGATCAGAGGCTACTTGATTGAAACTGCTTATGTGTTTGGAGTCCTGAATGTTACCGATGTCGGAATCCCCTACGAGAGCAACGTGACAATACATCAATATGTATCACCACAGGAGGACAGCTGTTACATGCTGGCGACACGCAGTCTAAATGTTCGCACGTGCTTGCTGCGGAACAATCGAGCAAGACGCCTTGAGCCTTGAATACGGGGCTGAGTTGTGCGAATATAAGCGCAAATGAAAAAGCTCTTGATAATTGGAGTTATGGTTGCCGTCACGATGGGTATGCTTGTTGGCTGCACTTCAATAAAGAGGTGCTGGCGGAAGTGTTTTTACCCGAACAGTAACTCTCCGCCGCCACAACAACAACCCAAGTGGATTTTTCGATGAACTGGACTGCGAAACATTTTCTGGAATCAAACATCGGAGCGATGATCTATATGAATAAACGCCTGTTTTTTACACCAATCATGGCAGTTGCAATGCCTTGATTCCCAGAAGAAGCATCTATTAAAGTGCCCCCAGGTTTTAACAACCCTGTTTTTTCTGCATGCGTAATCATGTGATAGGCGGAACGGTCTTTTACACTACCCCCTGGATTTAAATATTCTAATTTTGCGTAGATAGAACCATGCTCGTTAATAGGTAACTTAACTAAGGGAGTATTACCTATAGCATGCAGAAGTGATGTATGCATCATGTGTGTCCTCATAAAATATAAATTACGTAAAATTTTTTTTAAA
>CAZASC010000061.1:0-20281 GCA_964487695.1 uncultured Victivallales bacterium | reverse complement strand
GCCATCACAACACCAAACCAGAAATATCCTGTTTATATGATTGTATAAATATACAGACATGCCCCAACAGCCCAAATAAAAATGCGTATGAATCTTGTCATCTCAGCAACGTTTCTTTGCGTTATTTGTTAGAATCGCTCCGGCATTTTCCAATTTGATGATTTGGGTGAGTTCGTTGTAGTTCTCGACGGTCCAGTCCGGTTTGGCTGGCGCATGGGCAAGGTCTTCGCGACGGGAGAGGCCTGTCAGGATGAATGCGGTACGGACGCCGGCATTCTTGCCGGCCGGAATGTCGGTATCAACGTTGTCGCCGACATTAATGACCTCCGCAGCCTTCAGTCCCATTCGTTCCAGCGCAAGGTCGACAATCAAGCGCTCTGGTTTGCCGATCATCATCGGCTTCAAACCTGTGACAGCGGACACAGACTCAACGATGGCGCCAGTGCCAGGCTGGTAACCGCTCTCCGTTGGAAGTCCCTTATCCGGATTCGTTGCGACAAATTTTGCGCCACCTTCGATCAGACGGCATGCTTTTGCGATCTTGTCTTGCGACGGGTCGCGATCGAAGCTGACGATGACGTAGTCGGGCGAATCGTCGGTTATTTCAAAGCCGGCATTGACGAGTTCGCGCCGCAAGCCCTCTTCGCCGATGAAGAACACTTTCCCTTTACCGAGATGCCAGGCCGTCACCTGCGCGGTGGTTAGCACGTCTTTGTCATCGCAGGCAATTCCGTAGCCGCGAAGCTGGGTGCAAATTTCTTCGGGCGTCCGGTTTGCGCGGTTGGTAACGAACAGATGCTTGATTCCCTGCGCCCGCAGCCACGCGATGAAGTTCGCCGCGCCGGGGACTTCCGCGCCGCCACGATAGACGGTTCCATCAAGATCGAGAATAACGCCTTTAATCATTGGTATTCCGTTAAACACCTTTGCTCCTGAAAAGATTTCTCGCAAAGACGCCAAGAACGCCAATGCTTGGGAACTTTGCGTGCTTTGCGCCTTTGCGAGAGTCTTATCTCTGGCTGTGCCTTACAGCCTGATTCCCTATCCACGCGACTTTCCGCCGGACACGTTGATGGTCGTGCCATGGATATAGCTGCTGCGATCAGACGCAAGAAAGCAGACAACATTTGCGATTTCCGTCAGCTTGCCGGATCTTCCAAGTGGAATGGAAACTTTCTCATAGGTTGCTCGAAGCTGCTCGACTGTGATGCCACGCGTGTAAGCAAGAGACCGTTCGTATTCCTCGGAGCGTAGCGCAGTAGCTTCCAAAATGCCGGGTGCCAATCCAACGACCTTTATGTTGTACTTGCCCAATTCCTTGGCCCAAGAGCGGGTCATGGAATAATTGGCGCCTTTGCTGGCGGCATAGACACTCTGCCCTTCCGAGCCTTCAAGCCCGGATTCAGATGCCATGTTGACGATCACTCCGCCCTTCCCGCTCTTCATCATCTCGCGGGCTGCGGCTTGCGCGCACAGGAAGTATCCCTTCTGATTTATCGCCACAACCTTGTCCCATATCTGCTCGGTAAGCTCCTCCTTGCCGGCCGGATCGACCAGCAAGCGCGGGATCAGAATGCCGGCGTTGTTTACGAGAATGTCTACGCGCCCAAACGCATCGAGAGCGGCCTGAATCATTGCGTCCACGCTCTGCTTGCTTGTGACGTCAACCTTCACAAAAATGACGTTGCGACCGAACTGATGCTTCATCTTTTCCAGCGAGCTCTTCCCGCCGGCCTCATTGACATCGGCCATCACTACTTTGACACCGGCCTCGGCAAATCCTTCGCAGCAGGCGCGTCCTATACCAGAAGCTCCACCAGTGACAATCGCAACCTTTCCCTCCAAACAAAGCCAATTCATCGAATCATTCTCCTTCCATTTTCGCGTTTTCAGCGTATTTCGTAGTTTCTTTTCTTCTGGCCAATTTTTCACAAGTTGATCATTGCCTTCACAACGCCGTCGCGATAATCAGCGACAAGATCAAAGGCTTCCTTCGTTCGTTCCAGCGGAAAACGATGCGTTATCATGAAGTCCAGATTTACTTTCCCGCTCTCCATCAGATCAATAGCCGGCTGAACGCATTCATTCTGGCGCCGAACGTTCTGAATACAGATTTCCTTCCTTCTGATCGCATCTATCGAGAATGACACGCGGTCGGTTTCCGGTATCCCTACAATCATCAGCTTGCCGCCGGGTTTGAGCAGCTTGACTGCCTGATCCAACGCTTCCTGCTGTCCGCAGCATTCGAAAACAGTATCAAGCAAAAGCGGCTCCTGTTTCGTTATGCTGTCCACGACATCAACTTTATCAGGATTGCCGATCCATGCGGCCCCAGCCTTGCGTGCCGCATTGAGACGCGCATCAATTTTGTCGGTTACATATATTTTCCCTGCGCCACGTTGGCGCGCAGCAGCAAGAACGCTCAATCCAATGCATCCGCTGCCGAGTATCCCGATTTTGGCGCCTTCCACTCCACCGCAAAGTTTGACGGCATAAACGCCTATTGAAAACGGCTCTACAAGCGCCGCCTGCTCAAAGGAAGTCCCTGCCTGCACTGGGTAGCAGCATTCAGCCGGCATGACAATGTATTCAGCCAGACAACCATCGGCCTGATCCGGGCAGCCAAGAAAGCGTGGCTTGCGGCATGTGTGACGCCGGCGCGCAAGACATTGGTCGCACTTGCCGCACGACATGTTGGGCTCAATGGCTACGCGGTCGCCCGCTTTAACACTTTTCACTTTGCCGCCAGCTTCCATGACCGTGGCGGAAAATTCGTGGCCGACCCTGAATGGATATTTCACTACCTGGCTGCCGATTCGTCCGGAAACGTAGTAGTGAACATCCGACCCGCAAACACCTATGGCCTCGACCTTGAGCAATACATCCGTATCGCGCTCAATCACTGGATCAGGCGCGTCTGTCAATGTCATCTGTCGGATTCCGGTCAGCGCAATCGTTCTCATAATCTGGTTCTTATTATCCTGTGATGTTTTTCCGCAGTATTGCTGTTCCAGTTGTCTTCATCAAGACCAGAATGGGTAATGCCACAAAAGGGTTCCATTCGTGAATATTTTGTAGGAGCGGCTTTACCCCGCGACGAATGGGCAAAGGCGATCAGTGAACCATCGCGGCGTAAAGCCGCTCCTACATACGAGGTATTAGTCATTATCCGTTTGCGGCAGGCCGGATGATGCTGTAAATTCGTTCCCTCATGAACAATTCCTGGCTCATCAAGCATGGAAGAATCGTTGATCCGCTAAACGGCAGAGACGAAGTCGGCGACGTCTTTATAAAAGATGGATTGATCGCCGACCCCACTTCGAAAATTCCAAAGGACACAAGAGTCATTGAGGCAACAGGTCTTCTTGTGGTTCCGGGATTCATCGATTTGCACGTTCATTTCCGCGAGCCCGGTAATGAGGAGGCGGAGACAATAGAATCCGGCTCCAAGGCGGCCGCTCTCGGTGGATTTACCACCGTTGTCACGATGCCGAATACCACGCCCGCAACAGACAATCCTGAAACAATCACGTTCATCAAGAGGAAGGCTGTATCGCTGGGGCTGGTCAATTTGTTGCCATCCGGCTGTATTACGAAAGGCAGAAAGGGTGTGGAGCTTGCTGATCTGGCGGCCATGGCCGAAGCCGGAGCTGTTGCATTCACAGACGATGGTTCAACCGTTGCTAATGAAGGACTGATGGCTCGCGCAATGAAGATTGCAGCTGCTTTGAATATGCCAGTAATGGATCATGCGCTTGATCCAGCCATCGCCGGCAAAGGCGTCATGCATGACGGAAAACGTTCCAAGAAGCTTGGACTTCCCGGCATTCCGTCCTCAGCCGAAACGGAAATAGTGCGGAGAGACATCAAACTGGCCAGACAGACCGGCTGTCACGTTCATATCCAGCATATATCGGCAATGGAATCGGTGGAGCTTATCAGACAGGCAAGGAAAGAGGGCATCGCGGTATCCGGCGAGGCAACTCCTCACCATCTTGCCTTCACTGATGATGACATAACCGCCGACAACACAAATCTCAAAATGAATCCTCCCGTTCGTTCGAAAGAAGATCGCAAATCGCTGCTTTCCGCCGTCGTAGACGGCACGTTGGAGGTCCTTGCCACGGATCATGCTCCCCATCGCGCTGACGAAAAGGCAAACGATTTCATTCATGCGCCATTCGGAGTTGTCGGTCTGGAGACAGCCGCCGGAGTGACATTCGCCCTGCTCGTGAAGACCGGCTTGATGAGTATATCCGAATGGTTGCGCAGATGGACAATCGGGCCGGCACATGTTTTGGGACTTGCCCCCCCTGCTCTGTCCGCCGGACGACAGGCCGATCTTGCAATTCTTGATATATCATCGGAATGGACGGTGAAATCCACTGAATTTGTTTCCAAATCCAAAAACACTCCTTTCGAAGGATGGAAGCTTGCTTGTCGCCCTGTTTACACCTTTCATCGAGGGCTTATTGTCTGGACAGAACGTCAAAGCAAGGATTGACATGAGCCATCTTTTCTGGGATTAATCACACTGATGTTTAGCTTTTGGTTGCACAAGGAAGATATATGGCTTTCCTCAAAATAATGTCGGGAGCTCAGACTGGAACGAAGTACGACATTGACAAGGATGAGACCGTTATTGGACGCGCTATCGAAAACGCCATAGTGCTTGACGAGCCTGCTGTTTCCCACAAACACTGCGCCATAATCCGGGATGGAAAACGCTTTACCCTTCGTGATGTCGGATCTACCAACGGAACCCGACTCAACGAAAACAAGGTCACTGACAGCAGGCTGAAACCCAAGGATCTCATTGCCATCGGCTCAGTGGAAATGGTTTTTGATGGCGATGATATCGAGTCGCCGCCGCAGATTGCAGCCGCCACTCCGCCGCCAACTCAGACAACGAGACGGACACGCACTGTGTCTTCAGCGCCGCCGGGAACCGCTGGCGCATCCCCGGCAGTCGGGGCAGATTCACCGTTTGGCAAACGACGCGAACATAAAGTCATATGGATATCGTTGACCGTGCTGATAGGCGCGCTTGCGCTGGGAGCATTCGTGTGGTTCCTTTGCAGACTTTTCAAGATGGGCTGATTCCACCGGTGAACGGATCCCCATTATCCAGTTCACAAAACCCGCTTTCGGCTTTCAATTGTCAGGAGCTCCATATGGAGACATCACGTGAATAAGAATGAAATGCGAAAACGGCTCAGAAAACATCCATTCGCATACATAGCGTTCTGGCAGTTGATGGTGTTTGCCCTGCTGATATGCCTCATCTGGATCAGCGAGATATGGGATCTGCCGGAACTGTATTTCGGCGTCGCATCCAAAGGTGCCGGGGTTTTCCGTGGCTCCGTTCTAACGACCGCAGTGCTGATCTGCGCAATAATCATGGTCGGCAACACGTATGTGCAGCAGAAGCGCATCATACATGGACTCATTGTCATTTGCGCATATTGCGGCAGGATACAAATCGAGCATGATGTCTGGCAGGAAATGCAGCGCTACCTCACAAAACGCGCTCCTGTGGCTTTCAGCCACGGCATGTGCCCGGATTGTTATCTCAAGTTGACAGGAGAACCGCTCGACGAACGTTAAACAGAGAGAAAATGAAATGGCGTACAGCCAGTTTGACGGCAACAGTGCAGCATTGACCCCGAAATGATGGGGTGGTATCGTTTTTCGAAATTGCCACGGCTGCAAATGTCAGTCGGCGGCGTTTGACTGTTCCCGATGCGCATTCGGGAAGGACAGACAGAATGACATTGGACCAAATCAAGAAGAAGGCGGCCGATCTCGGGATTATCCAGGGTAAAATGACAAAAGAAACGCTGATCCGCGCCATTCAGAAGGTCGAAGGACATGTAGCCTGTTTCGGAACAGGCGATACGGATTGTCCCTTTGTTGATTGCTGTTTCAGAAACGATTGTCTGAACGGGAAACGAAGAAAGTGAGCAGAAAAGGCAGCATATCCGACGCCGTGAAAAACGGACGCATCCTCGTATCGGATGGCGCATGGGGCACTCTTCTTCATAAAAAAGGATTAAAACCCGGAGAATGTCCCGAACTCTGGTGCATTGACCGGCGCGCCGATGTCCGTGAAATAGCGAAGAAATTCATTGAAGCCGGCGCCGACATGATCAAAACCAACAGCTTCGGCGGAACCTCCTTCAAACTGGAATATTTTGGGCTAGCAAATCGAGTTCCAGAGATCAATCGTGCCGCCGCAGAAATCTCGCGCGAAGCAGCCGACGACAACAAGTGGGTCATTGCCTCAATGGGCCCGACTGGAAAGATGCTGGCAATGGGTGACGTCACCGAACATGAGCTGCACGATGCTTTCAAGGAACAGGCCATGGCTCTTGCCGATGGCGGCGCAGATGCTCTGTGCATCGAAACCATGACCGCCCCTGACGAGGCTGCGCTGGCGGTACGCGCCGCACGCAGCAACACCGATTGCGAAGTGATTTGCACTTTTACGTTCGACCGGACTCTCAACGGCGACTACCGCACAATGATGGGCATTTCTCCGGCTGAGGCGGTTCTCGCGGTGCTGCAAGCCGGGGCCCACATAGTCGGAGCCAATTGCGGGAACGGAATGGCCCAGATGGTTGATATTGTCGCCGAAATGCGCAATACGACAGCCGGCACGCCGATCATCGTTCATGCCAATGCAGGCTTGCCTAAGAATGTGAATGGCGTAGATGTTTTCCAGGACACTCCAGCGGAGATGGCGAGCATCGTCCCCTCGCTTGTAAAGGCGGGAGCTAATATTATAGGAGGATGCTGCGGTACGACGCCAGCGCATATAGCCGCAATCAGGAAAGCAGTTGACAAGATGTCAGCTGGATAACGTGGATCACCATGAGCGAAACATATCATCTGATAATTGAAAATGGCGAAGAAAAAGGTAGAAAGATATGTGTGCCTCCCGATGGCGCCAGACTGGGTCGTTCGTCCAAAAATGACATCGTTTTGCCAGATCCACTTCTCTCCCGCCATCATTGCCGCTTGTTTTTCAAACCAGGCGGAGGACTGTGGATTACAGACTTGGGCAGCGCCAATCAGTGTCTCCTTAACGACAAACTCGTACAAGAATCGGCACTTCAGATTGGCGACCTCGTGACAGCAGGCGAAACGGTTTTGAAAGTCGTTAATAACGGCATGGAGCATGGAAATACGAATGCTCCATCCTCTGCATCGTCGCCTGCGGTCCCACCAGCAGTTGATCTTGGGTTCGGTAAAGTGGAGCCCAGTGGCGAAAAGAAAAAGCTCGGGCTCGTCCCTCTGATCCTGATTGCGTGCGCTGTAATCATCCTCGCCGGTTTGGTGTTGCTGCCAAGACTCGTCAAAGCGAAACCGGAAACGCCAGCGACGCATGCCCAGCCGACTGCACCTCAAACACTCGAAGTAGCCTATGAAAAGGTGGAAGCCACCAGCTCAAATATCTTCTTCTACAAACTTCTGATCAACAAGGACAACACGATCTCCGTCCAGATTGACGACATAGCGAACAACCGTCATGTCCCCCCAAAGGGGAAGACGATAGAGGATGCACACGCCAAGATTGCGGACTTGATCCGCTCTATACAGGACTCAGGCTTCTTCAGCCTCTCCGAGGAATACAGGGGAATCCAGCCAGACGTACTTGAAACCTGTGATCTTACGATCACAATAGGTGCCAGAACCCACAGGACCAAAGTGATCAACCGCGTTTTGCCCGAAAACCTGGCCGACCTCACAAAGACTCTGGAGGTGTTTGCCAAACATGAATTGGGAGGTTGGGGCGAATCCGTCCCCACGGCAGAACTTATTCAGATGGCAAACAATGCATTCCTGCTCGGGAAGAAGCTTTACGACGAAAAGGAACTCAAGTATGAGAACCTGGCCAGCGCAATCAAAAGCTATCAGGAAGCTGAAGGGGATTTGGAGCAAGTGGAACCCAAGCCGGACTTCTACGCTGAGATCATCTCCAACATCAAGGACTGCAAGGCGGAATTGCAGGCGAAGTACGACGATTCGAACTTCAGGGTGGAAAGAGCCACAAAGCTTAAAGACTGGGAAGAAGCTGCACGCGAGCTCAAGATCCTTATGGAGACGATTCCTGACACCTCCGATCCAAGAAATCAAGACGCTCGCAAGAATTTGCTGGACGTTCAAAGACGGTTGAGCCTTAAGAAGTGAAATATGCATAAGATCGCCAATACGCTGCGTTTTAGCCTGCTTCTGAGTTGCGCCTTTATTGTGATGTCATGCCAGCCTGCAAAAGTGGAACCGCAGACCTGCCGGCTGCCCATTGAGACCGATCCACCAGACACAACGGTATCGTGCGATGGTGTATCCAAAGGAACAGCCCCGCTCACAATCACCGATCTTCCGCCTGGCGAACACTTAATTTCGGCAACCAAGCGCGGATTCGATGAAGTCCGGAAGAGCGTGTCGTTAAGTGTTGGGCAAACCATGGTTATAAAATTGACCTTGGAACCTGTGCTAGGTTTGCTTCTAGTGCATTCAGAGCCGGCAGGTTGCGATGTCCAGATCAATGGCGCCGACCGCGGCAAAACGCCTCTGCTGGTCACCGATTTGCCTGTCGGCAAGTATCGTGTGCGCGTCAATCGCACTGGCTATATGGCAAAAGAGCTTGACCTAGCCGTGGCGGATCGGACACCGAAACAAATCGATGTCAACCTCACTTCCGACACTGCCGTGCTTGTAATTGACTCCGAGCCGGAAGGCGCGCAAGTGACGCTTAACGGCATCGTGAAAGGCGTAACGCCATGCACAGTTGACAAAATCCCCGCCGGTGACACCAGCATGGAACTGACTCTCGACGGATACGCGCCGTACAGGCAGACACTCAAGCTCACGCAGGGGCAAAAAGAGGAAGTGAAAGCCCATTTGAAGGTCACGCCGTGCCAACTCACAATTGTATCCATTCCACCCGCGGCAAGGATTTATGTGGAAAATCAGTTCCGCGGCGAAGCACCGATCACGCTCAAGGATCTCCAGCCTGGAAGCTACAGAATAAGAGCCGAAATGAAAGGGTGCGAACCTGTCGCAAGGACAGTCGAAGTCAAACAGATGAAACAATCAGAACTTCCTCAAACTGAGGAATTCCGACTGGCGCGTGACTGTGGAATACTCGAATTGACCAGCGAGCCAGCCGGTGTGACCATCCTTGTTGATGGCTTGCAGGCTGGAGTGACGGCACCAAAAGGCGGCCAGGATGACACGGTATCGGATGCGTTCACCGTTGATCTGCTTTCTGTGGGGTCGCACCAAGTCAAGCTGACCAGGAAAGGCTATTTCGATTCAACATTCAAGATAGACATTACGAAGGATAAAACGGCGATACACCACGAAGCGCTTAAGCGGGACTTTGTTGTGGACTACGAAGTGCGCCTCGTGAACGGCGAAACTCTTCAAGGAATTCTTGTTGAGAAGTACGACGATGGAGGTGTCAGACTGGAGATTCAGCCAAGAATTTTCCGCACTTTTACAAACAAGGAAATCAGATCCCAGCGTCCTCTATAAACGGAGACCGTGAAATAGCCTCATGAATTCAAGCCTGCCTTTCGCCGGTTGATGCGTCAATAAGCTCAACCTGCTCCCCTACGCGCACTTTCTCTGTCAGGAACCAACCTGATTCCATCTCGATCACACTATGCGCGCCTGCACCGCCGCTGGCAATCCTGTTCGGACGAATTTCCCTGACAATACGCACGACTCTTTGCGATCTATCAAGGAAGATGAGGTCGAGATTGAATCTCATGAAGAAAGTGTGAATGCAGTTGCAAGGAGACAAATACATGGCCTTTCCGCCGCCAAGCGAATCTCGTCCGAGAAGGCCAACCATCCGATCGCGAAGCCCGACGGCGAGTTCAACGATTCCAATGATGTCCTCGCCACAACATCTCAAAACAGCGGTTTTCACTTCACAAGAAGACCAACGGTAACACCGATACACGTAAATGCCAGAAACACGAGAGACTTTAAATGGTTGACCTTCCCAAACAGCAGATTGACTTCGACATCGCCTTTTTGAAACAGAAGGACCACAAATGTCAGCACCAGAATAATTAAAGCGAACAGCACTCCTTTTTTCATTTCTTCTCCAGTTTCCGATTCCCCGAAACGCAGCGTTCCACTACCGACATGATTTCGTCCAGTTCGGCCAACCTGCCTCGCCCCTTGCATCCGCAGGCCAGATCACCTGTACCAACATCGACAACGTGTGCCTTCCTGGTTTTGAGAATCGCAATATTAGCCTGCGTAGCGGGATGGCACCACATCTTCTCATTCATGGCCGGTGCAACCACCAGTGCTGCTTTTGATGCAAGCGCAGTATTCGTCAAAAGGTCGTCAGCGATTCCATGAGTGAGTTTGGCGATGACGTTGGCAGTGCATGGAGCTATGACAATTACATCGGCCCTGTCGGCAAGCGAGATGTGCCCCGGCGAGTACTCAACGGTGTCATCGAACATTTCCATCGCAACGGGGTTCTGCGACAGGGTCCGAAAAGTCAACTCTCCGACAAACTGCGTCGCCGAACGAGTCATGACAACGAAGACGTTCCAGCCTCGCTTTTTCATGAGTCTCAACAACTCTACCGCCTTGTAAGCGGCTATTGAGCCAGTCACGCCAAGAACAATGGTTGTATTCTTACTCATGTCACAGGATGCTCATCTGAAAGCGCCATCGTCAAGAACTTTTGCCACGCCAGATCCAAAGACAGCTGCTTTTGACGAAAGTCGACGCTTGCTTTGCAAGTATATTCGGCGTAGCGTATTGCAAAATCTAATGGCAAGCATGGCTTTTCAGTTTTGACCTAACCATTTTCTGAAAGCGGGCATATCATGAGTAAAATACTGGTGGTTGATGACGACGAGCGCATAGCGGTACTGATCAAGAGAATGCTGCAAGTTCACAATCACGAGGTGTTAGTTGCAAACAACGGCAAAGATGGCCTGAAGCAAGCCGTAAAAGCCATGCCCGATCTGATCATTGCAGACATTATCATGCCGGATATGGATGGCCTGGAAATGTTACAGAAGATCAAGGATCTGAAAGGGCACACATGGAGCATTCCTGTCATCATGCTCACTGGCGTTGACCCGGAGAAAGCGATGCGAAGGGCCATGCATTCATTTGCCGAATGCTATCTGGTAAAACCGGTTGACGAGGCCAGTCTCATGGCCGTAGTCACCCGCATCCTCGCAGTCAGAAAGCCCATGAAGAAGCCGACCGGGTTTCTGCCTGCCGCCCTGGAGTGGCTCCGTCTTTCGTTTTCTTCTTCGGGAGTGAGCAAGACGGAATCGAATGACGAGTGAGCGTGTTCTGATCAGACGCTATGCAGCCTGCTGAAACGGTTGGCTCGTTGCTCCAGTGTTTTGTTCCATGCCTCCCGGTCGAGTCTCATCATTTGGAATCAACTTTTCTTCGATCTAAAGGAGCCGGCTTTTGCCGCCCCACCAGAACACTTTCCATTCCTTTTTTGTGCGCTAAATAATCAGCGCAATATTATTACGTCTTGTTACGTTAGTATTTGTAAGACTGATGAAATATGGAAAGGAGGTTGGACTGGCAGAGGCAGTAAGAGATAGAGGGAAGACTGTTTGTTGGTTTGTTGATTGAAGAAGCTGATAAAGAAAGGTTTTATAATGAACAGGAAGACATTAGCACTAGCAATTCTTATGGCAGTTGGTCTTATTGCGCTCCCGGCAATCGTACATTGCCAGGGCACATCAACCGGTCCGGGAACGACGCCCACAACACCCACTGGCGGCCCCGGTGCTGGCAAACACATGGCGGGGACGCCATTTGCAAAAGCAATCGAGCATCTCGAGAAGATCAAGGAGCACTTGCAAAACGCTCCTCATGATTTCAAAGGACATCGCGAAGACGCCGTAAAGGCCATAAACGAAGCCATTAAGCAACTCAAGCTCTGCCAGGAAGTCGCGGAAGAGCGTGGCGAGAACAATAAAGGCAGCGGAAACGCCACTCCTCCGGCAGCGAATCCGTAAAGATTCAGACGTTTTTACGACTGTCATATGACAGGGATTGCAATCCTGTCATAAATGAGGGCGGAACGAAATCGTTCCGCCCTCTCGTTTATGCCTGAACTTGGCTGTGAGGGTCCCATTTTTCCCGTTTCAATGGTTCTATCCTGATTTCTCGATTGCGGAGAGCAGGCCGAGAATACCGTCCAGAATCGTGAGTGGATGCGGCGGGCAACCGGGAATGAACAGGTCAACGGGAACGACGCCCGAAGCGCCGTTGTACACTTCCGGATGGCCTATATACGGTCCGCCGGCTATCGCGCAAGCCCCCACCGCTATGACGATCTTCGGCGAGGCGACTGCTTCGTAAGTCTTCAGCAAGGCTGATTTCATGTTCTCCGTGACCGGGCCTGTAACGAGAATGCCATCGGCATGGCGTGGCGATGCAACGAACTGCACACCGAATCTGCCCAAGTCCCATGCGATCGTACCCAGCACATTCGTATCGGCCTCGCAAGCGTTGCATCCACCGGCGCTCACCTGCCGCAGTTTCAACGAACGGCTGAAAACTTTGGGAATGCTCCGAGTGAGTGAGAGCGGTATTGGAGTCGCGCCGCCACCCGTAACCAGATCATCGCGCTTTGATGCGCTCATGTGAAACTCTTTACTAAAACTGAATGCTCCGGACGGGCATTGCTTTTCGCATTCACGGCAGAAGATGCAGCGCCCGATGTCCAGCATCGGCCCGGTCTGTGCCACACCAACGCTGATGGCTCCAGTCGGACACACTTCCACGCATTTCGAGCATTTGCCTCCGCATTTGGAGGCATCAACGCACGGCTTGCCCGCAAATAGCGGCGGCAGCTCCGGCGCGGGGCCCGCAGGATATTTCATCGTCCTGTGCCCCTGCTTGATCCGTTCCGATAGAACTTTCAAAACACCCACAGCATCAGCTCCTTGTCACAAATCGTGTCCGCAATATGAAAGGTTGAAACTTTTGTTGCACAACGGGAAATCGGATATCTGCTGGTTTCTTAGCGCCATGGCCAGCCCAAACCAGTTATGAAACGATGGATCAACAATCTTCCAATTCGCTATTCGTCCACGTTCATCCGTGATCGCGACATGGCATATTTCACCGCGCCAGCCTTCGACAAGCGATACAACAATATGCGATGGCGCGAGGCTTCCGCACGGTTCCATAATGCCGCCCGCAGGAAGCGCAGCAAGTTGATCCTTAACGAACGCGAAAGATTGTTGTATCTCCAGCCACCTGACAAATGCGCGGGCAAACACGTCACCGGTACCCCATGTGGAAATCGGAATGTGGCTCAGTCTGTATATCCCGTACGAGAAATCCTTGCGCACATCGCGCTCGGCTCCGCAAGCCCGGGCTGCCACTCCTACCAATCCGATGCTTTCGCAGGTCTCGCCGTCAATGGCACCAGTTCCTTCAAACCGCGATAATACGGATGGCGTATTCCAGAGCAAGGCGATAGCAGATTCGGCGTCATCCTCAGCCGCCTCGATACGTTTCAGGATTCTCCCGACCGTTGCGGAGTCAATATCGAAGCCGACACCGCCCGGCCTGACCAGCCCGCGTCCGAAACGGTTGCCGCAGATTTCTGCTGTCGCGTTCAACAAGTCGCCCCTGATCCTTCCGCAATATGACATTGTGGGCAGGAAGCCGATATCGCCCGCCAGCGCGCCCATATCACCAACATGATTTGCCAGTCGCTCAAGCTCCTGGCCGATTCCGCGGATCACCTGCGATCTGGCAGATACGCGGCTCTTTGCCAGCGACTCGATAGCCCGGCTGTATGCCACCGCATGGGCGACGCTCGTGTCGCCCGCAAGTGTCTCAGCATAATGAATCGTCCGTTTATCGGGACCGCCGATCATCGCACGCTCCACTCCGCGATGCTGATAGCCGAGCGAGATCTCGAGGTGATAGACCATTTCACCGTGGCACTGGAAACGAAAGTGGCCCGGCTCGATTATGCCGGCATGCACAGGGCCAACAGCCACTTCGTGTATGTCCTCTCCTGTCATTGAGAAGAAGTCGGTTACTCCGCAGACACCCACCGGACCATTCCCCGAGGTCTTGCCTGTACGTGGAGGCTGGAAGCGAATTGGCTTAAGCCAGGGATGTCCTTCCGGTTTGATTTGCCACTGCTCGAACACCTCACGCTCGAACAAGTGCGCCTGTTCACACACAGGCGTGAGCGACTCGTAATGACCAGATACTTGCGTTGAAATTATCGAGAATGTCCCATGCCGGTCCGAGGCCAGCACACAAACCAGTTGCACCATGTCGTTCTTTCGGCCCGCGCCGAAGAAGGCGGCTATGCGCGCTCCGCGCTCCACCGATTCAATGATTTCTTCGCGAAATTCAGCAATGGGAATGCTGGCGACCTCTGCCAGCGGCAGGACTTCGCCATTCATCAGATTCGGCGGATCCATCATATTTTCTCTCCGAGCACCGATATCGCCTGCGTCAGCGCATTTCTCAATGGTTCCGGCATCCACAGTCCAAGCACCAGCAGAATGCAAATGGGCACTGCGACAACAAGCATTCCGATACTGGTAGCCTTTGTCTCTGGAATGTCATCGGGCGGCGTTCCCCATGCCATCGGCATGGCGTTCCTGAGTATCCCGATAAAGACAACGCCAAGACCAACAAGGAAGAACGACATTGCCCAGTAAGCTTCCGCATCCCATGCCGCTTTCAAAATCAGGAATTCGCTGAGGAAGAGAGCGAAAGGCGCCAAGCCGATCAATGCCAACAGGCCGGTAAGAAATCCAATGCCCCAGACTGGAGCCTTTTTCATAATGCCTGTCATTTTTCTCATGTCGTGCGTCCCATAGATCTGCCCCAGCGTGCCCGCGCAGCAGAACGACGTGGCCTTGCAGAGAGAATGGTTGAGGATATGAAACAGTGCAGCAAACGTCCCGAGCCCGCCGATCCCGATACCAAAAGCTATGATGCCGAGATGCTCGACACTGCTATATGCCAGCAATCTTTTCACATCGCGCTGCGCCACGATGAATGCCGCGGCAATCAAAATGGACGCGATGCCGAACATAATCAATATATCGTGCGCCCATGCGCGGTTGCCGGTTGCGATATCGAGTATTGGGATGTAACGCAGTATGCAATACAGAGCCGCGTTCAGCAGAAACCCGGAAAATATCGCAGACACCGGAGCTGGCGCCTGGCTATGCGCATCCGGGAGCCAGTTGTGCATGGGAGCAAGTCCGGCCTTCGTCCCAAATCCCACGACTAGGAATATGAAACCCATTTTTAGCAGGGACTTATCAAGCCCGGCCGCAGATTCCATCAGTCTGTTCCAGTGAAGCAGGTCGGCTCCGATCATGTGGGCTTTTGCCGTGGACGCGGCCACAAGAATCGTTCCGGTGAACGCAAATGCGACGCCTACCGAACACATGAGAAGGTATTTCCACATCGCTTCGAGGGATGAGGGAGTGCTGTGGATTATTATAAGAAACGCGGTAAGCAGCGTCGTGGCTTCGATACCCACCCACATCAGGCCCAGATTATTGGAAACGAGCACGAGCATCATGGCGGAGAGCGAGCCGAGATAGAGGGCTGTAAATCGCCGTGCTGCTCTCCGATCGAAATGGCCATCCAGTTCCTCGCGAAGAAAGTAGCCAACAGAATAAAATGCGCTGAGAACGAAAACGAGCATCATGACCAGCATGTGATACGTCGAAAGTGCATCCATCATCAGCCAGCCGCCTGACGCGACAATTACGCCCGACATGACGGTCTTGTGTCCTGCCACGCCTGCAAGAACGGCGATTACGATCGTGGCGGTTACATTGAACCACATGGCGCTCCGCACAGACCGGAACAGCAGGCTGGAAACAGCCAGAAGCGCCGGAACGATTACCAGCGCTGGCAATATGAATTCAATGTAATTCATGGTCAACCCTTCAAACTTCGCAACTGGTCGGAATCGATGTGATCGAACTCGCGGCTGATCCTGTATATGGCGATCCCCATCACAAACACCGCGACAAACACGTCAAGCAACACTCCCAGTTCCACGAGTATCGGCGTCTCCCTGACCACCGCAAAACCGAGAATGTATATGCCGTTTTCCATCACCAGGTAACCGAGGACCTGGTTCACGGCCGTCCTGCGCGCCACGATCACAAAAAGCCCGGAAAGAAAAAGGAACAAGGCCACAGGCACGAACAGATGCTGGGCTCCGACTACCGGAAATTGGACTTTCGAATCAATCCAGAATGAGAACACAAGCAGGAGCACGCCAATCATAAGCGATCCGACATACCCCACAAACGGTTGCACTTCGCGATTGGTATTCGATTCCCGTAACGCGGCGGACAGCAAACGGGGGAACACGAATCCTTTTAGAACAATGATCGCCACGCTGACGATCACGGTCCTGACTGTGAGCAGGTCCGAACTCACGACCGGTATCAGCAGACCGACAGCCGCTCCCTGGAAAGCCGTGATGCTGATGCACGACATCAGTCTGCTCGACCCAAGCAGGCCGAATCCACTCAAAACCAGCAGAAGGAAAATTGTTTCTGTAAGATTATTCATTAGACGTATCTCAGAACCAGAACGAAAGCCAGTGTTGAAAGCACTCCCGCCCCAACAAGCAGTTGCGGCACCTTGAGAAGACTCAGGCGGGCCATCGCAGATTCTATCACCCCGACAACAATCGCCACCACTATCATCCCAATCAAAAATACCGCAACCAGAGCAGAACCGCTAAGGTCTGCGAGAGGCAGGAAGACGTTCACCACCAGTGCCCCAAGCGCCCAGAACTTCAGCGATGCTGAATACAGAACCATGGCCAGATCAGGCCCGCTGTAATCGAGTATCATGACTTCATGGATCATGGTGAGCTCAAGATGAGTATTGGGATCGTCCACTGGAATACGGGAATTCTCGGCGAGAAAGACAATCATGAACGCAACTGCAACAAGTCCGAACACTGGAGCCGATGCCATCCACGTCGCGGCTGACACGCCGCCGAAAATTTCGGACAGCGATATCGAACCCGTCTTGCGCGCAAGAGCGGCGAGACCGAAAATCAGCGCCGGTTCCGCCAGCGCTGAGAAAAACACCTCACGGCTGGCCCCCATTCCTTCGAAGCTTGACCCAGTGTCCAGAGCCGCGATTACGGTGAAGAATCGCATGAGCCCAAATAGATACACGAACAGAATGAGGTCTCCTTCAAACCACACAAGCGAATGGGAATTGCATATTGGCAGAAGCGTCAAGACAGTCCACATGCACGAAACACCGACAACCGGGCTTGCGCGGAATACCCAGCTTGTTGTCCTGCTGTATACTGCGCCTTTCCTGCAAAGCTTCCACAGATCGTAGTAGGCTTGCAGCAGCGGCTGGCCTCGCCTGCCCGCGAAAACTGCTTTCGTCCGGTTCACGATTCCGGACAGAAACGGCGCCGCCACAAGTCCGAGAGCGAAGTATCCTATTGAAAACAGCGTATCCATCCTACCTCAATTTCCATATCAGCAACGTCAGCAACGTCAAAGCTATATATAGTATGTACAGGTTCAGCCTGCCGTGCTGCATCCATCTGAATCGCGAGAGGACGCTTTCCACAGCCTCGAATATTGGCGCATAGACTTTTTCCCCGCTGATATCCGGAGTCTCGCTGGAGAACGACGCATTTGCAGGGAAGAGTCCGCGCGGCGGTATGGAGTTCCGTCTGGTCAGAAGAATCACATTGAAGAAACGAGTCAGCGGCTCGGCGAAGGACGACGAAGAATACTGCATTCTCGTCGTAGGCGCCGCATAGCCGCAACCCCACGTCACAGTGGCGCCAACAGGTTTGTCGTGAAGCATCAGCCGCCTCAAAATTGCCGCTATCGCGATCAGAAAAACGAAAGCGCCGGCCACAAGCGAAACGATGACGACAGGGAACGCCACGTTGGCCTGCGTTGCCCTCGTTATCTCAACCCCACCAATTTGTCCTGCCACGGCGATGACTGACGGCATGAAGAACGTGATGCACAAACTTATTGCGGCGCACAGAAAAGCAAGCAATGCCATGGGCCAGACCATGAGCATTCCAACTTCTTTCGCCCCGTCTGCGCGTCCTGTGCGCGGCTCGCCAAGGAACACGATTCCGAAAACCCTTGTGAAACACGCCGCCGCCAGACCTCCTATCAACGCAAGGCTCCCAATTACTGCAAACGAGAAGGTTGCCACAGAGCCCGATGCTGCGGTTATGCCTTTGAAAGCTCCGAGATAAATCAGGAATTCGCTCAGGAATCCGTTCAGCGGGGGCAGGCCGGAGATCGCGGCGGAGCCAATGAGGAATATCGTGCCGGTCAGCGGCAGACGTTTCAGAACACCGCCAAGGTGATCAATGTCCCTCGTGCCAGTGGCTTGGAAGACGGCCCCGGCTCCCATGAAAAGAAGGCTCTTGAATATCGCATGGTTGAGCACATGCAGAAACGCACCGGCAAAGCCTGCAAGAGTCATGAATTCATTGCCGTAGCTGATCCCAAGCAAGCCGACGCCCAACCCCAACGCTATGATGCCGATGTTTTCGACACTGCTGTACGCCAGAAGGCGCTTGAGATCGTGCTGCGCAAGGGCGAAAAGCACGCCAAGTATGCCGGAGATGCCGCCGATGCAAACAAGAAGCCAACCCCACCAATGCGGCACATCAGGGAAAAAGGTGATTACGCGCACCAGCCCGTATATGCCGGTCTTTATCATGACGCCGCTCATCACGGCCGATACGTGTGACGGCGCCGCCGGATGTGCCTCCGGAAGCCAGACATGCAGAGGAACGAACCCGGCTTTTGTACCGAAGCCGATCACAGCCAGCACGAAAGCCAGTCCCGACAGGCCGGCCATGATGGGCGCATTCCGGTAATCGGCGAAATCCATTGAGCCGGCGGCATGACCAAGTATCGCAAACATTACGAGCAGAAAGGCAGTGCCGATATGGGTCGCCACCAGATACACCCAGCCTGCCCGTCTCACCTCGTCCTTCTCGCCTTCAAACATTACGAGGAAGAAGGACGAAAGAGACATTATCTCCCATGCCATGAGGAAGAGCATACCGTTTCGCGCCAACACCACGACCATCATGCTGGCGGTCAGGATATTGTAGAAGAACCACGAAAGGCCGGTGTTTTTTTTACCTTCGTAATGCCGAAGATATTCCGCGCCATAGACTGAGGCCATTGCGCATACGAGCAATATCGGAATTGCGAAGAAAGCGGAGATTGGGTCCAGTTCCATTCGCAGCGCACCAAACGGCATCTGCCATGAATGAGCAAAAGACAAAACAAGTGGCTTTCTGGAAATCAGAATCTTTATGACCGGCCAGAGAGCCGTCAGACATCCAACGAACGCGCTGCCCGGCCCGAGCACTCTGGTCATGGCTGCCCGGCGTCCCGACACCAGACAAGCCGCGCCACCGACCAACCACACAAATAGCGCGAGAAGGATCAGATTCATTCCGCAGAGCCCCTGCTTTCAATCAGCGCCTTGTTCTTCATATTGAGGGAGGCATCGACATTGGCGACTGCCTGTAGAATAGCGTCCCTGGAACCTTGCGATGAGATGACAGCGGCAAATTCGGACTGACGCAACGCAAAGGTCAACCGCGCCAACACGCTTAAATGCGACCTGATGGTCGGACTGATGATGGCGAAAAGAGTGTGAACAGGCTTTCCGTCGAGTGCGCCAAAATCGATCGGCGTCTCTAGAAAACACAGAGTGACAACAGGCTTCGTAATATGCATGACGATAGGATTCCGGACGTGAGGAATGGCAATGCCGCCGCCTATGGCAGTTGACCCCATTGTTTCCCGCGCCAACAGTACCTTCAAAAGAAATGTGCGATCAACCTCCTGCGGCAATGGCATTATCTGGATTACAGACTCAAGGACGGAAGTCTTGTCTGTGCCGCCAACTCGATAATGAATGCTCCCGCGCAAAGCATCGGCAAGGCTGTCGAATGGCGTCTCATCCTGTGTGGAATCGCCGAATATTTCGGCGGAAACATTGATTTTCTGCGCAGTAGCCCATTCCAGCAACTCGGCGCGGCTGAACCTGTACTGCTCATTAATGCGGTAAGCCGGCAATTTATTCTGTTTGATCCACCGGTAAATCGTCTTTTCCGATACATTCATCAAACCAGCCGCATCGCGTACTCCAAGCTGCATAAGACACAACTCCTATAAATCCGTGTGGGAGAATCATTCTTGAGGGAGACAAACAAAGACAA
>CAZASC010000060.1:0-20303 GCA_964487695.1 uncultured Victivallales bacterium | reverse complement strand
GGATCATGCGCAGGTTGATGTTGTTTTCCAGCAGATGAGTCGCGTAACTGTGGCGAAGAGTATGGACATGAGCTGCCTTGGCGATGCCCGAAGCTTTAAGTGCGAGCTTGAAAGCCTTCTGAATGGCACTGAGAGGGATGTGCCGCTCGGAGGGCGAGCCACAGCGATGCCCGCAACTCTGCGCCGGAAAAAGCCATTTCTTGTTGCGGTGCCTTTTTCCAGAACTCGCGCAAGAGCGGGAGCATGGCGGGCGGAAGCGGAACCTGCCGGTCGGTCCCGCCCTTGGCGTTGCGGATTATCACAACACCTCGCGCACTGTCTATGTCGGTGGGGGCCAACCGACATGCCTCACCAAGTCGCAGTCCACAGGCATAGATAAGCTTGAGGCAGGCACGGAAACGCAGAGCCCTGAACTTGCCGAGAATGACGAGGACTTCGTGACGCGACAAGATCACAGGCAGATGTTTCCGGCGCTTTGGGACCGGCACGCCGGTCAGCGAGAAGTCGCGCTTCAAAGTGGTTTCAATGAAGAACTTGATGCCGCATAACGCGATAGTCACCGTCTGCCTGGCAAGCTTCCGTTCGCATTTCAGGTAGACGAAGTAGCGGCGGATCTCTGACAACGTGCTTGCCAGACTGGGACTATACCGGTTTGCCGCGTAGTGTGAGTTCAACGACAACGGTTACTGATAAACTTGCGGGGAAGGTCGTCGGAAAGCCGTATTGGGGAAAACCCGATGTACGGTTTGATGAGGGGGCTGGAGGAATCATGCTGGACGTGGACATCTTCCCAGATGTTTAATGGACAATGGGCGACCCGAAAGGGCAAATTCGCCAGACGACAGCATGTGCACAACGGCTCTACTCTACTGGCAGTGAAGAGAATGATATGAAAAAGATTGAAGAGACATCTCTCAAACACGATCTCCTTTGGGCGCTTTTCGCTGCGGTCGAACTGGCTATGAGTGGCCTGCGTTCATGGCCATTGCGCATCACGGATGTGGTCTTTGTGGCGTTGTGGTCGGTGTTTCTTGGCGTCTTTGGAACGCTCGCCGTTCTGAAATACAACGGGACGATACAAGTTCGCGAACCATCCCCGGAATCAATCGCCAGCACGCAGAAATACAAGGCGCTCTTCATGCTTGTCGTCGTCGTAGCCGTAGCATTGTTCTTGGGTTTGTGTTTAATGTAATAGGAGTTGCCAACTGGGGCCATGGTAGCCTCGAATACTCGGCACCATGCCCCAGAACGTTCGCACAGGAGAAGAATAATGAAGGATGTTATGGTCCGATTGTTGATGCGCAACGGCATCATCCTCGCCATCTTTGCTGTCGGAATGGTGCTTTTCTCCGTCATTCCACAACTCGGTGCGGCGGCATTCTGGCTGATGCTCTTCCTGCTGCTCGGGTTGGTTTGGGCAAATGGGATATTGGTGAACCACATGTCACGCCTGCTTGCCGCATTGTTGACCGCCGTAATCACGCTTGTTGTCGGAGGCGGAGTCCTATTGTTGACAACTCAGATCCAGAAATTGTTCGGAAGATGAAGTAGCTGGATGCGAACACGCCCTTGCTCGGTACGTCGCTAACGCGCCATCCGAGAAGGGCAACGTTAGGCTTGTGAAAGAAAACATAATGGCAAAGGATTTAAAAAAGTGGATTGATGGCTCGCAACCGGTTGCGATTGTCTGATGTCCAAATGCAAATGGCACGAGAACTCGGGCTGAATCTGGCAAAGTTCGGAAGCTTGGCGAATCACAGGCAGCAAAACTGAGGAGTAGAAGCACAAATCATGAAGAAGTGCCTGCCAATCTCTGGCGGATGTTCCATCGAGTGGTTTGTCACGCTGCTTTCGGCGACGCTGGCCGGATTGGTGTATGTTTTCTCCATGCCGCCCACCGTAACGATGAATTCGGGAGCGTATATAACGGCGAGTTTCGACTTTGGCGTGCCCATTCCACCCGGATACCCATTCTGGACCGTCTGCGGTTTTCTGTGGAGTCATTTCATTTTGCCGGTAGGGAACCCGGCCTGGCGACTAAGCATGATGTCTGCGGCAGCAGGGGCGTCCATGGTTGGAGCGCTCGCGCTTACGATGTTTCGAAGCACGATATGGCTCATTAGCGCCCTGCCATGGGGAAAGGCAATCGAAGCGAATCAACTGCAATGGATTGCCGCCTTCACTGGTATCGGCACGGCATTGCTTTTTGGTTTTGATCGTGTGGTGTGGCAGTGGGCATGCGCGCCGGAGCCGCAGGCGCTCTATATTTTGCTATATTTTCTTGCGGTAGCAAATTTTTATAACTGGATCCGGAACCCGAACCGGCGCTATCACCTCTACGCGACGGTCATGTTCCTATCGCTGACAGTGGCGACGGCTGACCTCAATTCCGCATTGGTCACCGCCGTCATGGCCAGCCCGTTCTTCCTGGCCGCATTGGCGACAGGGATTGAGGCAGCCAATGAGAGGCGTCACGATGCCGATGCGAGTGGCGGCAATGACGGCGTAGAAAAGCTTTGAAATATTTGCCAGGTGCGATCCATGAAGTCACGCTACCTGCAAGTTCGCGACTCTTCTCGCCCGATAGGCAGATGCCGACATTTGATTGCCTGCAAGGCCTCGTTAGGCTAACTTCCAAAGCATGAGTAAGCGATCTTTGTTTCTTTTCGCGGCGCTGGCTATTCCCTGTGTGGCGCTGGCTTTGGGGCCTCACGAAGTGCTTGTGCTCGCGAACGATAAATCCGCGGATTCCGTGCAGGTCGCGAAGGACTTTGTCAGACTGCGTCAAGTTCCAGAGTCCAACATTGTGCGGGTGAGCGTGCCGGTATCGGACTCCGGTGTGCCAGAGGAAATATCGCCTGAAGCATTCACGAGGGAGATATGGGAACCCGCCGTTAAGGCGATGCGTGAACGCGGCATAGGGGATCATATTCTGGCGTGGGTTTATTCAGCCGATTTTCCCACAAGGATAAACACCGGCGGTCCATCTATCGCCAATATATCGGTTCAAGGGCTGACTTTTTTGCGGAACGTGCTGCCAGAGCCATCCATCGTATCGAACGGTTGGTATGTTTCCCAGCTCTTTACAGGGCCAAATAATCCCAATAGCCCGCCGTATTTGTCGAGGACGTTAGATTTTTACGCCGAATGGCTCGGTAAAGACATGCCGCTCCCAAGCATGATGCTTGGTCACACTGGCCGGAATGGCACGGACATGAAAACGATAGCGAAATGCATGGAGAATGGTCTGGCATCCGACGGGACGATGCCCAAAGGAACGATCTATTTTGTGACAAGCGTGGATGCCCGGTCTGTGGCCCGTCAATGGCAATTCCCGATGGCGAAGAAGATGCTTTCAGATCTGGGGGTCAAAGCTGTGATAACTGACTCCTTTCCCAAGGGTATGCCAGACGTAATGGGGTTGATGATGGGCGTTGCCTTCGTTGATCCTGAGCAGGGCAATTGCTATCTGCCGGGTTGTATGGCGGAGCATTTTACCAGCTCAGCCGGTATATTCGATGCCGACGACCAGACCAAGCTGAGCGCGTGGATAAAAGCCGGCGCCACCGCTTCGGATGGCGCTGTCACCGAACCGTACGCCAAGTGGCCGAAGTTTCCGGGCGCACAGTTTTTTGTGCATTATGCGTCCGGCTGCACGATGATCGAAAGCTTCTATCAGGCAATCAAATGTCCGTTGCAACTGGCGATCATCGGCGATCCTCTTGCCCAACCTTGGGCGCCGAAGGCGATACTGACGATCGGCGGATTGAACGGCGATACTGTTTCAGGCAAGGTCAAGCTGCAGGCTGATGTCAAGTCGGAGTCTGGCGGCAGTTTTGGCAAGTACGTCTATCTTTTGGACGGCAGGATAGTTGGGAGAGGCAGGATTTATGAACTGGATACATCGAAAATTCAAAATGGCCTGCATACGTTGCGAGCGGTTGCGTCAAGGACAGGTGAAGTGAAGAGCCAGGTCTTCGCCGAGAAGATAATTATGGTGGCAAAGATCCAGAGGCCGGTTGCAGGAGATCAGTCTCTTTCTGCCTCAGCTGAAGCTGTGACAAACCGTCCGGTAGCGAAGAAAATGGAGGCTGACAAATCCTCCACGCTGTCGCAGGATCTTTCTCGTGCCAAGGTTGCGCCGCCGGAAAACGAGGACAAGAAAGCGCACGCCGAACAAGTTGCGCCTTTTGACGGAGGCGTTGATATGGAAGGAGCAGGCCGAAGGTGATGATGTCGCTTAAAAAATCCGCCAGGCATGCTAACCGGTCCCGCAAGACGGGTCCTTCGGCAGGCCGCGTGGCGCACGCGGCGTCAACTGGTCTTCACAGGAATAGAATGAAGAAAACGTCTGCGAGAAAATGCGTATTTTTCGACAGGGATGGGATAGTCAACAAGCATCCCGGACCGGGCTATGTCGAAAGATGGGAGGATTTTAAGCTTCTTCCCGAATTTGTCGCGGTGCTGCGCGCTGTGCGGAAATTGGGATTCGATGCTGTCATCGTGACGAATCAGCAAGGCGTGGCAAAAGGAATAATGTCGAAAGAAGCGGTGGATAGAATACACAGAAATCTCGGCGCCACGCTTCGGAAGAAACACCTCGCTCTGCTGGACATCATATATTGTCCCCATTATGAGGGAAAGTGCGGGTGCAGGAAGCCGCGCCCAGGCATGTTGCTGGCTGCGGCGAAGAGGCACGGCATTGACTTGAAATCGTCCTGGATGATAGGCGACGACAAGAAGGATGTCGAGGCAGGCAAGCGGGCTGGGTGCCGGACGATATTCGTCGGACACGCAGAAAAAGCGCCGGAAGCTGACTTCCGTGTACCGGACATGAGCGAACTGCAAACTCAGATTGCGAACCTGATAAGTCTGGGTTAGTGTCTGTCATTGCGGGGTTCCTTGAGTCGTTCGCTGTAGTGGCTGTCAGATGTTTGCGTTGGTAAGTTTGTAGTACCGGTTTTCGTGTTCGCCATAGCTTCAGCGATGGTGGAAGCAGGAGTTCCGCCTAAAGGCGGGAGAACATGTGCGAAGATACGCGGGGTCGATGGCACATGGGGAATTGCCGGTTGCTGGAATAATGCGATGGAGGATCGATGAAATTATTTGTGCCGGGTCGGATATGCTTGTTTGGTGAACACACGGATTGGTCGGGCGGATATCGCAGGATCAATGCAGATCTTGGGAAGGGCTTCACCATAATTGCAGGAACGAATCAGGGAATCTATGCGGAAGTCCAGCCGCATCCGACCAAACTCATCCTGCGATCCACGCTTAGCGATGGAACGCGATCCGGCCAGTTCGAGGTTGAAATGGAGCGCGACGCGCTTCTTGCCGAGGCGGAAAAGGGCGGATTCTTCAGCTATGCCGCCGGCGTTGCCTACCAGGTTCTGACGCATTATCGGGTACGAGGCCTCGTGATTGACAACTACCTCACCGATTTGCCCGTCAAGAAAGGGCTGTCTTCGAGTGCTGCAATTTGCGTTCTTGTGGCGCGGGCTTTCAACCGCATCTACGACCTTAAAATGACGGTGCGCGGCGAAATGGAATACGCCTACACAGGCGAAGTCACAACACCGTCCCGTTGCGGCCGCATGGACCAGGGCTGCGCTTACGGAAGCCGCACGATCATGATGACATATGACGGCGACAGGGTTGATGTAAAAGAGATCAGCGTACCGAAAGACATGTATTTTGTGATCGTGGATCTTTGCGCCAGCAAGGACACAAAGGAAATTCTCAACAGGCTCAACCATTGCTATCCGTTCGCCGATGGGGAAATTGCGCGTAATGTTCAGAAATATCTAGGGCCGATAAGCGCCGATATTACGCGACAGGCCGGCGAAGCTCTTCGGGATGGCAATGCCGAAAAGTTTGGCGCGCTCATGAAAAGGGCGCAATCGGAATTCGATAAATACGTTACCCCGGCCTGCCCGGTCGAGTTGACCGCGCCTGAATTGCACCATGTACTCAGTTACGGGCCACTGCAGGAACATGTCTATGGCGGCAAAGGAGTTGGCTCTCAGGGGGACGGTTCGGCGCAGTTCATTGCAAAGGATGAGGAATGCCAGCGAAAAGTAGTGGAGATAATCGAGCGTGATTTGAAGAAATCGTGCCTCAAACTCACAGTTCGATCCGGCAGACGCGTTCGCAAGGCCATCATTCCAGCAGCCGGTTATGGAACCCGCCTCTTCCCGGCTTCAAAAGCCATCAAGAAGGAATTGTTCCCAATCATGGACCGCGATGGCAGGATCAAGCCTGTCATAATGGCCATTGTCGAGGAGGCGGTTAATTCTGGAATCGAGGAAGTTTGCATCATCGTGCAGAAAGGTGACCGTGAATTGTTCGAGGATTTCTTCGGCACTCCGCCCTCGATCGAGAATTACAATAAGTTGTCCAAAGAGAACCAGGCTTATAGCGATTACGTGCTGGAGATCGGGCGTCGCGTGACATTGATCTCGCAGGACGTTCAGGAAGGTTTCGGGCACGCCGTTTACTGCGCGCGTCAGTGGGTGAGCAATGAACCTTTCCTGCTGATGCTCGGCGATCATCTTTATGCCTCGGACAACGAAATTCCATGCGCGAGACAGCTGCTGGATATTTACGACAGGGTGGGGGGCAGTGTGGTTGGATTGAAGGTCACACCTGGCAATGATGTGCAGCATTTCGGTTGTGTCACGGGAACGTGGCTGGAAAAGGAATCGGTCCTTTCAATAAGCGAGTTTTATGAAAAGCCTGATTTGGAGTATGCACGGAAACACTTGCACGTGGACGGAACTGCCGAGGATATTTTCTTCTCAGTCTTTGGACAGTACATCCTGAAGCCTGCCATTTTCGAATATTTGGAAGAGCATATCAGTCATAATATCCGTGAAAAAGGCGAGTTTCAGTTGACCTCATGTCTCGATCAACTGAGGCAGGAAGACGGATTCACGGGCTATGTCGTCAAAGGCAGGCGCTTTGACATTGGACTCCCGGATGCTTACCGGCAGACGATGATTGATTTCAGAAATGCGTGAGCTATTTGTTTGGAGCCGGCGCGCCCTCGCGCCAGTGTTCATGGGGAGAATCAACCGGGACGAGGGCGTCCCGGCTCCAGGAGTCAACTGAATCGTTGCGATTAGGAAGAAAGGCAGAATTATGAAAACGAAGACACGGATTGGAAAAGCAAAGCAACCGGTCAGTGTAGTGACAGGCGGCGCCGGATTTCTGGGATCGCATTTATGCGACAAGCTTCTGTGCGAGGGGCACCGAGTGATCTGCCTGGACAACCTGATCACCGGGAACATTGCCAATATCGAACACCTGGCAGGCGTGGAGAGTTTCAAGTACATCCATCACGACGTCACAGAATACATCTATCTGGAAGGGGACGTTGATTACATCTTCCATTTTGCATCTCCGGCCAGCCCTATTGACTACCTGGAACTACCTATCCAGACGCTCAAAGTGGGAGCCCTCGGTACTCACAAGGCGCTGGGGCTTGCGCGTGAAAAGAAAGCGAAGTTCCTCATTGCTTCGACTTCGGAAGTCTATGGTGATCCACTCGTGCATCCCCAGGAGGAATCCTACTGGGGCAACGTGAATCCCGTTGGACCGCGCGGCGTTTATGACGAGGCCAAGCGATTTGCGGAGGCGATGACCATGGCTTATCACCGCTATCATCATGTTGACACGAAGATTGTCCGTATCTTCAACACATATGGGCCGCGAATGCGGGCCAAGGACGGAAGAGCAGTGCCGGAGTTCATCAATCAAGCACTGCGAAACCAGCCCATCACAGTGTTTGGAAAGGGCAATCAGACACGGAGTTTCTGCTACGTGTCCGACCTCATTGATGGAATCTATCGTCTTGCAAGGAGCAAGGAAACGGGGCCAATCAACATTGGCAATCCGCAGGAAATGACAGTGGCCGACCTCGCGAGAAAAATCATCAAACTTAGCGGCAGTAAATCGAAAATAGTCCACAAGCCGCTACCTGTGGACGATCCAAAAGTGCGACAACCGAACATCGCTCTGGCGAAACGCCTGCTGGCCTGGAGCCCCAAAGTTGAAGTGGATGAAGGCCTTCGCCTGACCCTGGATTACTTCCGAAAGAAGATGTGATTCCTGATTCTGTCCCACTTCACGAAACCGTCGGAGGCGGGGCGTCGAGAGCTGTGACATCGTCTTCAGGTTCGACGGTTGTTGCGGAGACGAGTTTGTCGCCGGCGTCGAGAGAGATAAGCCGAACGCCTTGTGTGGCACGTCCAATAACCCGCATGTCCTTGATAGGCATAAGGATCATCATGCCTTGGGCCGTGATCAGCATCAGCGCATCAGTTTCCACGACGGCATGGGCACCGACGACTATCCCGTTGCGCTCGGATGTGCGGATGGCGATGACGCCTCTGCCCGCGCGATGCTGTGCGGGATACTCGTCAAACATCGTGCGCTTGCCGTAACCATTTTCGCAACAGATCATCAGTGTGGCGTTAGGTGTGACTATCTCTATGCTCTGCACCTTGTCGTCTTTGTCCAGCTTGATTCCGTTCACGCCGTAGGTGGCTCGGCCTTGGTCGCGCATTTGCGATTCATTGAATCTGATGCTCATGCCCTGTTCCGTGATGAGCAGGACCTCATTTTGTCCGTTCGTCAGTTTGGCTCCGATCAGACAGTCGCCCTCGTCAATTCTTATCGCGATTATACCGTCAGATCGGATGTTCCCGTATTCGCCAAGACAGGTCTTCTTAACCGTGCCTTTCGCCGTTGCCATGACGATGTGCTGGGTTTCAGCGAATCCGCGAACATTGATCATCGCGGCGATCTTTTCCTCACTCTGAATGTTGAGCATGTTCACGATGGCCTTGCCCTTGGCAGTGCGGCTGGCTTCTGGAATTTCGTATACCTTCTCGGCGTAAATTCTCCCCGCCGATGTGAAGAAAAGCAGATTGTCATGTGTATTGGCGATAAACAGATGTTCGACGTAATCTTCGTCCTTGGTGCCCATCCCCGACACGCCCTTGCCGCCGCGCCTCTGGGCTTTGTATGTGTCTATAGGAACGCGCTTGATATAGCCGGTATGGCTGATCGTTATGACGCAGCCGCGGTCGGCGACCAGGTCTTCGATGTTCATTTCGCCTTCCTCGGGCGCGATGTCGGTGCGTCTCCTGTCGCCGTACTTCTCTTTCAGCTCCAGCAGTTCCTGCTTGATGACATCGTAGATCTTGCCTTCGCTGGACAGGAGGTCCTTGAGGAACGAGATGCGCTTGATTATCTCCAGGTATTCCGCCTCGATTTTGCCGCGTTCCAGTCCGGTCAGCTGATAGAGCCGCATGTCAAGAATGGCATTTGTCTGGATTTCAGACAGCTTGAATTTCGCAATCAGGTTAATTTTGGCTTCTTCGCGGTTGGATGCCGCCCTGATTGTCTTGACCACCGCATCGAGGTTGTCGAGGGCGATCTTGAGTCCCTCCAGAATATGGGCACGGGCCTCTGCCTTCTTGAGTTCGAACTCGGTGCGGCGCGTGACAACGATGAAGCGATGTTTTGTGAAGCACAGAATCAAGTCCTTGAGATTCATAACCCTTGGCTTGCCGTGGTCAATGGCGAGCATGATGGCGCCGAATGTGGTCTGGAGCTGGGTATGTTTGTAAATGTTGTTCAGGATCACTTTGGGAATGACTCCGCGCTTCAGCTCGATGACGATCCGGATGCCCTCGCGGTTCGACTCGTCGCGAAGATCGGAAATCCCTTCCAGCACCTTCTCTTGAATCAGCCTGGCGATGCTCTCGACCAGGTTGGTTTTGTTCACGGTGTAAGGAATCTCGGTGATAATGATCGTTTCCTTGCCCTGTTTGCCTTCCTCAATATAGGCCCTGCCGCGTACTTTGAGCTGCCCCCGACCAGTCGAGTACATACTCTCGATCGGCGCAAGTCCGCAAATGATGCCGCCGGTCGGGAAGTCCGGTCCTTTCAGGTGCTGCATCAGCTCCTTGACTGTGCAGTCGGGCCTGTTGATCTGCAGCACAATGGCGTCAACTAATTCGGACATGTTGTGCGGCGGCATGTTGGTCGCCATGCCCACTGCAATACCGGTCGAACCGTTGAGAAGAAGGTTGGGAAGTTTCGCCGGGAGAACAAGCGGCTCTTCAAATTCTTCGTTGTAGTTTGGGCCGAACTCGACTGTGTCTTTGTCAATATCCTCAAGCAACTCCTCGGCCACCTTTTCCATCCTGACTTCGGTATACCGCATTGCCGCAGGGGGATCGCCGTCAATCGAACCGAAGTTTCCCTGGCCATCCACAAGTGTGTAGCGCAGCGAGAAATCCTGGGCCATGCGAACGATGGTGTCGTAAACAGCCTGGTCGCCGTGAGGATGGTACTTGCCGATCACATCGCCGACTACACGGGCGGACTTCTTGTAGGGGCTGGTTGACGCATTGCCTAGTTCTTTCATCGCGAACAACACGCGGCGATGCACCGGCTTGAGCCCGTCCCTTACATCCGGAAGCGCGCGTCCGACTATGACGCTCATGGAGTAGTCAATATACGAAGACTTCATTTCATCTTCGATATTGATACTCCCCAGCTTCTCGAGTTCGGGCGGTTGAGGTTGGTTGGTGTCGTTGTCCATTGCGTTTATGGATTAGATATCCAGGCTCCTGACATTAAGGGCGTTTTCTTCAATAAATAAGCGGCGTGGCTCAACTTCGTCACCCATGAGAATCGTGAATATCTGGTCGGTTCTGAGCGCGTCCTCTATCACAACCTTGAGGAGCTTCCGCTTCTGCGGATTCATGGTCGTCTCGTAAAGCTGCTCAGGGTTCATTTCGCCGAGACCTTTGTAACGCTGGATCGTCAGTCCTTTTCGTCCAAGGGCACGGACTTCGTTCAGCAGGTCCGCAAGCGAAAAGACCGGCTTCCTGTTATCATCGTCCACAAGATAGCAGATAGGCATTTCTGAAGTCTGGTACTGCTCGATCGAGAAACCCTTCTTCTCGAGCACGGCTACGTACTTGCTCAGAGGCTGGGCCGAATATATCTCAATCCAGCGGAATGCAGAAGCCGCCTCGGCGGGAGAAGCTCCTTCTGAGAATATCTCAAGCTGATGCCCGATTCTCTTTTCAACTTCCTCGCGCAGTTTTTTGAGTTCAGCGTCCGTATACACAAAATGGCGCTCGCCGCCGTTCCCATTGTTGCCGTCTATCGTCACGAGGTACTTGGGATAGTGGCCTGTATCCTTATCTTTTCTAAGTAGATACTCCTGCATCTTGATGCCCTTGCGTGCCAGGCTGTGTGCAACCTGCTCAATACCGGTAAGGGCCTCCAGCACCGAGGTCAACTCCCTGCCTTTGAATGTGCCTTTGCCGCTGGCGTGCTCAACCGTGACATCCTCGGTTCCAAGATCGAGCAGTTTACGCGTCAGCGCTTCATCCGTATCAATATATTCCTCGGACTTCTTTCTGGTGATCTTGTAGAGAGGAGGCTGCGCAAGATAGACATAGCCGTGCTCGAAAAGCTGCGGCATCTGACGATAAAAAAATGTGAGAAGCAATGTGCGAATGTGCGCGCCGTCAACATCGGCATCGGTCATGATGATGATCTTGTGATAGCGAATCTTGGCGACATCAAAATCGTCCTGACCGATTCCGGCTCCGATTGCCGTGACCATGGTTCGAATTTCGTTGTTGGCCAGGATCTTATCGAGCCGAGCCTTTTCCACATTAAGGACTTTGCCGCGAAGCGGAAGGATTGCCTGGAATTCACGGTTACGGCCCTGCTTGGCGGAACCACCAGCGCTGTCGCCCTCGACGAGATAGAGTTCGCATTTTATCGGATCCCGCTCAGAACAGTCGGCTAGTTTGCCCGGAAGCGATGCGCTGTCCAGTGCGCCCTTGCGGCGTGTGAGATCGCGCGCCTTCCTTGCGGCGTCGCGTGCTCTGGCAGCCAGGAGTCCCTTCTCGATGATGCGGCGCGCCACAGACGGATGTTCCTCAAGAAACGTACTGAGTTCATCGTTGACGATGGATTCGACGATGCCCTGCACTTCGCTGTTGCCGAGCTTCGTTTTAGTCTGTCCCTCGAATTGCGGGCGCGGGAGCTTCACGCTGAGTATGGCGGTGAGCCCTTCGCGGATGTCGTCGCCTGACATCGTTTCGTCTTCCTTCAGGAGCTTGTTGGTCTTCCCATAGTTATTGATGGTCCTCGTGAGCGCTGAACGGTAGCCGCTCAGATGCGTGCCGCCTTCGATAGTGTGAATGTTGTTCGCGTAGCAGGCGATGTTCTCGTTGTAAGAGTCGGTGTACTGCATCGCGATTTCAGCGACGATATTGTCCTTTTCCTTCTCGAAGTAGATTACCTTGGGATGGAGCGGGTTCTTGCTCTTATTCAGATACTCTACGAATTCGACTATTCCACCCTCAAACTTGAATGTCTCCGCCTTCGCCGGCTCCTCCATGGAAAGGCTGATCTCGATTCCCTTGTTAAGGAAAGCCAGCTCGCGGAGACGGCTTGCGAGGATTTCCCACTCGAACTTCATCGTCGTGAAGATCGTTGCATCAGGGAAAAACGTGACCTTTGTGCCGGTCCCCTTCGTTTTGCCGATTGTCTCCATCTTCGAGGCTGTTTTGCCTTTTTCGAAACGCTGGTGGTAGACGTTGCCGTCGCGGCGGACTTCCACTTCAAGCCATTCGCTGAGGGCGTTCACGCAGGAGACGCCGACGCCGTGAAGGCCGCCGGAAACCTTGTAGCTGTCGTTGTCGAATTTGCCGCCGGCATGGAGGGTGGTGAGCACAACTTCAAGAGCTGGCTTTTTTTCGGTCGCATGCATGTCGACGGGAATTCCACGACCGTTGTCGTTCACACTCACCGAGCCGTCGGGGTTCATGCTGACCTGTATATGATCACAGTAACCGGCGAGAGCTTCATCGATACTGTTGTCAACAACCTCGTAAACGCAATGATGCAGCCCGCGGCTTGAGGTGTCGCCAATGTACATTGCAGGACGCATCCGAACGGCCTCGATACCCTCGAGGACGGTGATTTTCGTCGCGTCGTATTTCGGTCCGCCTTTTGTGTCAGACATGCTGAATCAGGTTCCTTCAATTCTGGAAAAAGTGAGCCGCGATATAACCACACTGAGTCATGAAATGCAAGCGTTACGAACAATATTTCTGGTCTTTTTCCGTATTCGGAATGCAGTGGTTTGCAGGCACGTGCAAGCTCTTGCTGTGCAATTCATCATTCTGCGGTTCGGTAAGGCTCCGGAGACTGTCAGGACGCGAACTCCTGCTGCGAATTGCAGGAGCGGCTTTACGCCGCGATAATTGAGCGAAACCGCTTTGATTTGTCGGTCGCGGCATGAAGCCGCTCCTACAGGTGTTTGTGTAAAACCACTTCACTTCGCGTCTCACTTCCAGATGAGGCGGTAGAAACAGGTCGGATTATTTCTCCAATTGGAATCGCTGAAATAACTGGTAACCGGGCATTTGACAACTTGTCTGGCGTGCAAAATCAGGAAGCAGATTACGTTTCGGATGGAACAAAAAACACCGTAATGAGTTGTGAAATCTTTACCGGGCTTTTCATTTCTTATCGCCGTTACAAGGAATACTGTATTTTGAAACGTCAGGGAGTTCTCTGAAAGTCCCGCTTCTGCGCCGTCTAAGCTCCCATAGTTTTGCATATTTTGCGAACGCTCCGTGTGCGCTCAGTACCGCTATTATGAAACCGTGTGAACCATCCATGAATCCACCACGCAGGATATAGCCCCTGAGAAATCTGAGCGTCGGACGAAAAAGCAGATCAACCCAGCGAAACGGTTTGTCCTGTACATACCGCTGCTGCGCCGTGATGCTGGAAAATCTGTTCAGCGTGTCCATGTGGTCTTTAATGTCGTTGTGGGTGTAATGCCAGACGGGATTCTTCAGCCGCTTGACCGGACCGTTGACGACCAGCGTGTCGTGTGGTTCTTCACCTTCCGTCCTGCCGCAGGCTTTCTTGAAAAGACGGAGTTTCACGTCTGGATACCATTCGCCGTGCCTGATCCATTTCCCAACATAATACACCCGGCGAGGAAACTCGTATCCGACATACTCGCCGGTGCCGCGCTCAAACTCCGCGACTATTTCATTGCGAAGCCCAGCGGACACTTCCTCGTCTGCATCGAGGAAAAGCACCCACGGATAGCGGGACATGTCGCGTACCATGTTCCGCTGCGCCACATAGCCCAGCCAATCGTCCTGGAATACGCGATCCGTAAAACCACGGCATATCTCAACGGTTCTGTCCGTACTCCTGCTGTCTAGCACGACAATTTCATCGCACCATGTCAGGCTTTGGAGGCAGCGTTGGATCTTGCGCTCCTCGTTGAACGTAATGATGCATGCAGATATTTTGTCCCTATCGCTCATAATCCATTCATAAGATAGCGTGCATTGAGGCGATTGGCAAGTCGGTGGAACTGTCGGCTGTAGATGTAGTAGCGGCTTTATGCCGCGCTGCTTAATCGAACGTGTCGGACTTGACGGTCGCGGCATAAATCCGCCCCTACAGTTGGTCAATTTGCTCTTCGACTGCTTTGCCCAACATTCCATTCTTCCAATACTCACGTCTCCATATCTTCTTGCAGGTTCTTCATCACAGTCATAGGCTTTGTTTAAATGACATCGAAGCGCAAACCAATCGCGCGCCTCGTTCAGTTGCCTGCGCCGCCTCCCTCGGCGCTGGGAGCAACGGGCAACGCTGCGCTTTCTCCAGGTTGTCTTGCAGTTGCAGCAAACTCCCACGGCCTTTCGGGAAAGTTCGATATCCAGGTTGTTCCGCCCGTCATCACTGACGCGCTGGGTGACACGGCGCTCGCTGATTATATCGCGGCAGACAATCCCTCCATGGTGGCTTTTTCGCTATATATGTGGAACATGGAGCGCAGCTTGCATATCGCCCGCGAAGTTCGGCTGAGGGCGCCTCGGACAATGGTTGTAATCGGAGGCCCTGAAGTTCACTCGGACAACGCTTTTATGCTCAGACAGCCGGGCTTCGATATCGCTGTCGCAGGCGAGGGTGAAGAGGTCTTTGCTCAAATCCTCTCGAATATCGCTGGCGGCATTTCGTGCGAAAGTATTCCAGGCACAGCTGTGCGAAGTTGTGGCGTGCTTCGCCCATTCACGCCGCGATCCGGGGCGTTGTTTCCTCTCAACCGCTATCCGTCGCCATATCTGGCTGGCGTGATACCTGTTGGCAGGAACTGGTCAGTCTACGTGGAAACTGCGCGTGGTTGTTCTGCACGCTGCACTTATTGCTTCTATTCGCGTGGCAAAAATGCGGTGCGGCGACTTGATGCAAGAACGGTTGCGAATTTGATACGCCACATCGGTGAAGCCGGCGGAAAAGAGATGTCCATACTCGATCCTTCTTTCAATTTGCGGCCCGATTTTGCTGATCTGTTGGAGGCAATTGCCGCTGTGAACGACAAACGATCCATGTCATTGTTTGCGGAGATCAGGGCGGAAGCGCTGACCGAAGCGCAAATGGATCTGCTCGTGAAAGCAGGATTCACAAAGCTCGAGATAGGACTTCAGTCGGTGAACGGCCTCACACTGAAGCGGGTGAGACGGGGTGGCGATCCGGCTGCTGTTGTCGAGGCATGCCAGAAACTGAAAGCGCGCGGTGTCGAATTGTTGGTTGATCTTATGATCGGGTTGCCTGGCGATACTCGCAACGACGTGCGCAAAGGCGTGGAGACTCTTCGCGAACACGGGCTGGGGGAGTTTGTGCAGGTGATGCCGCTTTCCGTTCTGCCGGGTACTGCCATGCGCCGGAATGCAGCGAAAGAGGGGCTGTTTTTCGATGAGGCGCCGCCATATGGCATTACTCGAACCGGGAGCATGGGAAAAGAAGACATCATGGAAAGCATCATGCAGGCGGAGGATATTCTCGGCAGGCGGGTGGAAGAGTATCCCCGTCCGTTTCTAGTGGATTCAGATGAGGCGGCCCTGCCAGCCGATATCCTGCGTGTGGATCTTGACTGCGCCGAGATTGATGCGATGGACGTAGTGTCGGCGCCCTCAGCCAGGCATGTGGCAGTGTGGATGGAAAGCGCAGATATATTTTCGCGGCGCTCTCTGATCAAACGTGTCATAGAGAAGAGAATGCTCGTTGATCCTTACTGTACACTGGATGTCGTGCTTGTTGCGCGCGAGCCGTTTCCGCTGGATTTGATGGATATTGTGAGAACATCACTGGACGTTGGGCCGGAATGGTATCTAACGCGCCATCTCTCCATGCGCGGAGAGAACGCGGCGCGTCGCATATGCGTCGTTATACCGGAAGACGTGAATCTGCCGTTCGAGTATCTTGAGTCGCTGATGGGAGAAGCGCCTGTTTTCAAAAACATGACGGTAGGGGATGCTCTGAAATATCCAGAATTGCTCGGCGATGAAATTCCGGCAGCCAGGATTACCGGCAAGAGCCTGCGGCCTGGAAGTGAACGCCTCAAGATTCTGGCGCGACGCGCCGATCCGGAGGCAGTTGCATTCGCATCCCGTGCGCTGGAGGCATGGTGGGTGAGCAAGGTGTTATGAAGAGAAAGAATATTGAGTGTTTCGGGTTTCTTCACCGCGTCGGCGGTCGGATGCCCAATTCTGCCAGAGTTTTGCTCTGTTCTCCGCGAATTACCTTGATAAGTTCAGCGCGTGCGGCTTTTGGATCTATGCCTTTGTCCACAATCTGCTGGAGCAGGTCATCGAACATTGCCCGGTATCTTCGTCCCTGTTCGGAGTTGTCTCTTCGATCACCGAAGAAAGTCAGCATCGTTGAACCGCAAACACAGTTACGGTACAAATGCACGACAGCGTGGCCATCGTTCGAATTGTCGGAACATTGGAGGCCGCTGCCGCGATGGACAGGATCGGTTTCCTTGATGTAGTCGTCCGCAGTCTTGTAGATTCTTCCACAATTGCTGCATTTCTTTGGAAACATGCCGTCGGAAAGTGCGACCAGTCCCTCGTAGAGTTGATGAATTGCCGTGTCGTCGGTAGTCATATGTCGCAATACTGGCATTTTCCCGGATTTATCTCAATGGATTTTGTAGTCGCCAATCCTGAAGGATTGCGATAAGCGGTTCATGAAACGTAAACGATGAAAATGACATCATGGATAAAATGGAGATCATACCCCGATTCTGTCGCCGTTGACTCCTTTCTGGCAGTTTGCGCCTTTTCCGGGAGCCACTCATGACTGGATCTCATCTGCCGGCCACAAGAGAGGAAATGCTTGCACGGGGGTGGACCTGCATGGATGTGGTTCTCGTCACAGGCGACGCCCATGTCGATCATCCCTCTTTTCCAGCTGCGTTACTTGGCAGAGTGCTGGAAGCCGATGGATGGAAAGTGGGAATTGTTGCCCGCCCCGATGTTCGAGAACCGGCGACAATTGCTGTTTTTGGGTTGCCGCGCCTTTTCTTCGGTGTCACGGCGGGGGCGCTCGACTCGATGGTGGCAAACTATACGCCGCTGAAGAAACGAAGGTCCGACGATCCTTACGCACCTGAAGGCATCGCCGGCGGCAGGCCGGATCGCGCGGTGACTGTGTATTGTAACATGATCAGAAAAGTCTTTGGGAAAGAGGCTTTCATCGTTGCCGGCGGGCTTGAAGCCGGACTCCGCAAGTTCACGCATTACGATTTCTGGACTGATTCTGTGCGGCGTCCGCTTCTGATGGACTGCGGCGCTAACATCATCGTGCATGGAATGGGTGAGGGGCCGATCAGGGAAATAGCAAAGCGAAAAGCGGGAAGCACCGACATCGCTAATACTGTTAAGGATATTGCAGGAGTTGTCTATCGCGTGCCGAAGCGGGAAGCGGAGCCGGTCGGTGGGGCGGGGTTACCATCGGCTGAGGAAGTGGCCGGCGATCCGGTCGCGCACGCAAAGGCATATCGGATTCTGGAGGAAAACCGCGACAAGGTGATCTGGCAGAATTGCAGCGGCATGCGCGTTATTGCAAATCCGGGCTGGACGCCTACGCCGAAAGATTTGGATGGGATATATAGCCTGCCTTTTACACGCGAGGCGCACCCTGTGTATAAAGGCGCAATAATTCCGGCACTGGAGACAGTGCGCTTCTCCGTGACAAGTCACCGTGGTTGTTTCGGCGGCTGCGCTTTCTGCGCGATCGGCGCACACCAGGGGAAGACGATCGTGAGCCGCTCTGGATCGTCAATTCTCCATGAGATAACGCGAATCTCGAAACACGAGAAGTTCCGGGGCACAATCAACGATCTCGGCGGGCCGACCGCCAACATGTACGGGTCAGAATGCAGGGCGTTAAAGCCATGCAGGCGCCCATCCTGTCTGTGGCCGGAACAATGCGGGAAATTGAATGCGAATCAGATGCCATATCTTGAATTACTCAAAGCGGCAAAAAAGACGCCAGGTGTAAAGCATCTCTTTGTCAGCACAGGCATCCGAATGGATCTGGCGTTATCATGTGAACCTTTCCTTTATGCGCTGGCTTTCGAGCATACGAGCGGACACCTGAAAGTCGCGCCGGAGCACATTTCGCCTAGAGTGCTCGAACTGATGCGCAAGCCAATTAAGAACGACTTCAAGGCTTTTCTCCTGAAACACAGGGCGCTATCGAAGAAAGCGGGCAAGGAGCAATACGTGCTGCCTTACTTCATTGCAGCTCATCCGGGATGCACCATTGACGATATGATCGAATTGGCACAATTCCTTAAACTGGAAAAGATCATTGTCGAGCAATGCCAGATATTCACTCCGACACCCGGCACAATATCAACGGCGATGTATGCTACCGGACTCGACCCGACGACACTCGAGCCGGTGTACGTGGAGAAGAAACCGCGTCGCAAGGAAATGCAGAAAGCGTTGATTCTGTATCACCTGCCTGAAAGCAGGAAGTTGATAGCGGAAGCTTTGGCGGAAAAATAAAAGTGGGTTGAAGCGTTTCATCCGTTGACCCGGATGTGCAAAACAAGCGCTTGGAAGAAAAGACAGGCCGGTTGTTTTCAGCCGGCTTGTCTTTCGTGTCCTCTTGTAATTCGTACGGCAATTAGAACGTGTAAATGACGCCGAGCGATTCGCTTTGCACTGAATCGCCTGCCGCCGCGGGGCTGACTTTCGATCCATGTCCGCCGCCTGTTGCTGTCAGTGATGAAGCTGAACCGTTGTCCATGGTGGCACAAGAGATATAGATCGTTGTGTTGGCAGACAACTTCTTGTCCACAGCGCCGGCATACTCGATGGCCTCTGTTCCATCCTTGTCGCCAGTTTTGCCAGCGCTCAAACACTCGCCGCGCAGCGCATAGCCGCGGCTCATATCCAGGATAAAAGCTCCGCCATATGTTTCGCGGTCGTTGTTCGGCAGTCCGCCGACATCGAACAGCTTTTCGTAGAGGCCGATCAATTCGATCGCGTTGAACGTATACGACGCCGTGAAGCGGATGCCGCTCTCGTTGTCCTCGGAGAGTTTCGCAGGTGTTGTGACCGTTACGACCTTGTTCTGGCCGGTCAGCGGGTCTATCGCGCTGCTGACCTCGTAAGCCGAGCTGGCAGCTGTTCCTGTTATGGCTTTGCCATGGACTTCATATGCCGCCATCAACTTCAAGTTGTTTGTCTTGTAGCAAATGTTCGCGCTCCCCAAGTCAGAGTAATTGGTTCCATCTGCCATGGCGTAGCCCAGAGTCGCGTTCAAGCCGGCGCACGCTGGAGTTTGATAGAGAACCATGTTGTTGGGTCTCAGGTCGAATTTGCCAGCGTTGCCCGCTATGTTTTTATAATCGCCGATGCGATCTCTGACGAGGTCCGTCAGATCGCAAGCCTGCTTGAACGGCGTGTCGTATATGCCGCCCCACAGTTGACCGAATTCGCCGTTAAAACCGACATACGAATTACGGCTGGCAAACACACCGCCTGAGCCGTTCAGATTAACCTGCGATTCCAATTGATAGATGACAGCGAAATCGTCGTTTAGCTTTGCGCCGCCCTTGAAGCCAAGTCTGGAACTGTTGCTCGACAGATACGTGCCGCCGGACGATCCGTTGTCGGTGTAATCAGCCGAGACATGGGCGAGTCCATAGATGCTGATTGTCGGAACAGGCGTGTCATCCGCTGCGTTAGACCTGAGAACCATGACTCCAAGGACCGATACAGTTACTAACACCAACAGTCTGACAAATGTCATGTCTGCTCCTTGCCAACTTTGCATTGCCACGCCGTTTGGCTGGCACGAACGCCCTGATCGTGCTAATGCCAGTCAAACAGGGAGCTGACTGTATTTTAACACAGTTGAGCTGTCAATAT
>CAZASC010000059.1:0-20452 GCA_964487695.1 uncultured Victivallales bacterium | reverse complement strand
CGACAAAAAACTCTCCCGGCATTATGTTGCAGAATAATCCTGTCGCTGTACTAGTCGGCTGCGACATCGTGCGGTGCCGGTTGCAGAGGAACATCGATCGTGGCCGTCGTGCCGCTGCCGGGAGTGGAGCTGATCTCGAGCTTCCCGTCATATCCGTGCAGGCGCTCATGAATACTGAACAAGCCGAAGCCATGCTCGCTGCTCTTGTGAATGCCCTCGAGAGTGGAAATGTCGAATCCAGCGCCATGGTCCTGCACTTGGAGTCTCAATAGATCGCCTACCTGTTGGATTGTTATTTCAATGTTTTTAGCGCCCGAGTGTTTTAGCGCGTTCATGATCAATTCACGGGTTGATTGAAAAAGCAGACCGCTCAGAGCCTCGTTTGTTAGTTGAGGCAGTTCGGCGTATCTGACGCTGATGTGTACCTGATGTTGCTGGCTGAGTTTGTGCGCCAATTCCTCGACGGCTGGTCCCAGCCCGAGCTCATAGAGCAGGGGCGGACGCAGGTCGGACATTGTCAGCCGGCTTTGTGTGATCCCTTCATCTATGAGCGTCCTGATTCCGTCTATGATCTTGACCTCGTCCAGCCGTCCCCCTTCCTGAAGATTCTGCCGCACGGAACCGAGCCTGATTCTTGAAAGCGAAAGAGACTGGATGATGGTATCGTGGATATGGCCCGCCATGCGGCGGCGTTCCTGTTCCTCCGTAGAAGACAGGGTAGCCGCAAGTGAACGCAAGTGCTCCTCGTAGCGCTGGGACTCCTCTCGATGACGCTTCTGCATGTCGTGTATCTCCGAGATGTCGCGCATCGTAGCCACGACAGCCGTCGGATTTCCCTCGGAATTACGAATGAAAGAAACGCCGAGAAGTATCGGCACACGCTCGCCCTTGCCGATCATGGTGAGAGTCTTGACTCCGGATGCTTCACCCTGGAGAGATTTGCGTATAGTGTCCAGCGCTGTCGCCTGGTCGTCCTTTGCAATGAGCTTCGGAAGAAGTTCATCCAGTCGCTCACCTCTGAGATCGCTGTCCCGATAGCCGCTCATGTGTTCCAGTGCGGGGTTGACCGACAAAATGCGTCCGTCCAAACCTATCACTAAAACTCCCTCACCTACGGACTCCAAAGTGTCAACAGCCGTGCGCGCCGCCGCGGCCAGCGCCAACGCTTCCCGCTCGCGTTCCTGCGCTCGCCGAATATCGGTCAGATCCATGAAGAGAGTGGCGAATTGATCCCGGATCGGACAATAGGCGTAGACTTCGTACCAGCGGTCCAAGTCGGCGGAATAACTATCGAAGTGGCATGGCTCGCCGCTTAACGCGACGCGGCCATAATTTTCCACCCAGATTCTTTCAGTTCCGGGCATCACTTCCAGCACTCGTTTGCCGACAACCCGCTCCTTCTTTAATCCCGTCAGCTTCTCGAATGCCGGATTGACGTCGAGAAAGCGATAATCAATCGGTTTTCCGCCGGCATCGCAAATTATTTCATATAACGCAAAACCTTCGCTCATGCCGGCAAACAACGAACGGTATCGCCGTTCGCTTTCGTTCAAGGCCAGTTCCGCAGCCCTGCGTGCCGTCACATCGCGCCCATAGATGTTGACATAACCGGTGTCGGGAAATGGCGCAAAGGCCAGCGCGAAGACCATATCCCGGCAGGCTATGTCCCTTCGAATCGTTTTCCCGGAAGTCAGGGACTCCAATGCCGGGTTTCTCAACGTCTCCGGCGCCTGCCCTTTTCCGGCGAAGCCAAACTCGTCAAGCAGGACACGCGAGGCCGGATTTGCGTACGACATGGTTCCATCCAAGAGGATACGAAGAACCGCATCCGGATTTTCCTCAGGGAACCTGGCAAGCGACAAGATCTTTTCTTCGTCCAGTTTTTTCTCCATTCGCAAGCGGAGGGTGGTAATGCCAAAGGCCAGGTCCGTGGCCAGGTCCGTCAATAACTCCACTTCGGATGTTGCGAAAGAATCTGGCTGTTTGGAATAGATGGTGATGGCGCCCAAAACATCCCCTTGGACAAACAATGGGAGAACCAGGGAAGACGCATAACCGCGCTTTATGGCTTGTTCGCGCCATGGCGCAAACTTGGGATCGGTAAGCATGTTTCGGCATTGACTCACCTTGCCGGTGCGGATACATGTGCCAGTGGGCCCCTGGCCGCGATCGGTATCGGACCAGATGATGCCCAAAGTTTCCAGATACCCCATGTCGAGGCCAGCATGGGCCACAGGCCGGACGTTCTTTTCCTTGTCATTTTCCTTATAAGCAATCCAGACCATGGCATAGCCGCAATCCATGGCGATAATTTGACACACCTGGTTCAGGTATTCCAATTCATCCTTGGCCAGCATGATTGCCTGATTATTGTCGCTCAGCGCCTTCAACGTGCGGTTTAGTTTTAACAGATCCTGCTCCTGTTGCTTGCGTGCTGTGATATCCTGCATGGTACCGACGATTCTAATCGCCTGCAGTTGGTCGTCCAGCTCCGCAAAATGCGTTTGGGAGTGGACACTTATCCACAGCGTCGAGTCATCCGATTGAACCACACGGTATTCCGTGTCCTGTCTGCATGTTCCGTCCGGTTCCTGCGATTGAAGCATTGCGGCCACCGCCGCGTCCTTATCGTCGGGATGCAGGCGAGACTGCCAGACATCGTAGGTGTACGTCTGTTCTGGTGACAGTCCCCACCACGCCTTCACTCGCGACCAGCATTGCATCACTCCCGAACGAGGATCGAAATCCCAAATCTCAATATCCGCAGCGTCCTGAGCCAGGCGCAATTGCTGTTCGCTGTCCGCCAGCGATTCCAGGGCCTTGCCTCGTTGCTCGGCCAGGCTCGCCATCTCCTGATTCGTTGCGCGCAGTTCAACGGTAGCTTGTTCGGCCTGCCGGCGTGCTGCGATGGCGTCGTCCGTGAGGTTGAGGGCGGCAAGGCGCGATGCCCGCAGGTTTTCATTTGCGCTGCGCAATTCGGCAGAGCGTTCCGCAACACGCTGTTCCAGCATTTCGTTTGCCTGGCGGAGTTCCACGGTTTTGGCGGCAATACGTTGCTCCAGTTCCGTGTTGAGTTGCAGCAGGGCTTCCTCCGCCTGCTTGCGCGCGGTGATGTCGCGGTTGCTTTCCATGATCAAAATGCCGCCGCCATCGAGCTGGATGGCCGTCTTACGGCTCTCGACATTCACCCTCTGCCCGTCGCGAGTCGTGTGAATCAATTCGCCTTCGAAATGACCGGTGCGTTCCAGTTGCGCCTCATGATCCGGCGAGAGCCCCTCCGTTCGCAACAAAACATGAAGGCTTTGACCCAGAGCCTCGGTCGTGGACCAGCCGTAGAGTCTCTCCGCGCCGCTGTTCCAGAATTGAATTTCTCCTTCCGCTGTGCGCACGACAAGCGCCTCGTGAGCCTGATCCATCAATTCCGCCTGATTGCGAAGTTGCGTCTCAATCTGTCTTCGCGTGGCATCTGCCCGATCGAGCGTCCGCGCTGTGAGCCATGTGACAGTCGCAAATGCAAGGATCATGGCAAGCACGAACAGGCCCGCGGCAAGATGAGCGCTAAAGAGGTCGGTGTCTTCGCCGAGTATATGCAGCCAACCGGCGATTGCCGGCACAAGAATTGCCGCCGGCAATAAACGGCGCGCCAGATGTCCGCCGGGACCCGGGCTTGCCAGGTCGGTAATGAGACCATCAGTGTGAGCGAAAAGGATTCCAAGGCCAAGCGCCATGAATGCCGCTCCGGTGTGAAGCGCCATACTTGTTCCGTATCCGAGCCGGTAAAGCTCGCTGGAACCGTATGCGTACCCCAAAAGCGTCACCATGCCAATTACGCCGATTGCCAAAGCCGGTATTTGACCGACCAACCGCAATGAATAGGTGCGGGCCTTCAGCGCGATAAGCGCGACGGATGCGCAAAGAAAACAGAACGCCGTCATCGGCGCCATCCTGCCCAGATGCACGGTGTGCGAATCGCCGGAGTCGTGAAACAGAAACTGATCCATTCCTAAGTTCGCGCCAGTCAGGTACTCCGCAAGCGTGAGTGCGCTCACTGCGCAGACAACGGCTGCAGCACTCAAGAGCAATCCACGCCGTTCACGCAACGTCAGGGCCCCGCCCGCGAGGACAAAGCAAAGTGCCGTATTGGGCTTCATCGTGACGAGACCGGAAAGAACACGCGTGAGTATGTGCAGCCCTGTTGCCCATCCGATTAGAACGAGAATGCCTGCGATAGCCACGGCTGCTCCGGCCAATGTCGCCAGGCGTCCAAGATTGGGTGCTGCAGGAGCCAAAGATGGCTTCCCGGCAAGCCTGTCAGACCGCAATAGCTTTCTCAGGTTCATTTCGTCTCAAACGTTGTATCGTATGCCTGCGGTAACCCCGCCTTGGCGCACAATTCATTTACCTGTTTTTTCAATTCGATCATACGCAGCTCGCGATCAACGGCGACACGGTTGAACCGCGTCAACTCCTCGTTCGACGTGCGCAGTTCATCGGCCTGCCGGGCTAGTTCAGCGGCGGCCTTTTCGGTTTGCTGCCGCGCTACTATGGCATCTTCCATGAGATTGAGCGCGGCTACGCGTGAGGCCTCCAATTCATCATTGGCAAATCGAAGTTCGCCGGCCCGCTCGGCAACGCGCTGTTCCAATTCGTCGTTGGTCTTGCGGATGCCTGCTGTCTGCGCGGCCACACGTTGTTCCAATTCTGCGTTAAGCAGCCTCAATTCTTCTTCTGTCCTCTTCTGTTCTGTGATGTCGGTTTGAAGCCATAACAGGCCGCACGACTTTCCGCCAAAGTTTAACGGAACAAAATCACGCAGGCATGTCTTTCCGCCATCCATCATGACTTCTTCACCCTTTACCGGATTGCATAGGTCAAGGATTTCCCGGATGCGGGCAACGGCCTCGTCTGGATGCTTGTGGGCATTTTTGATTTTACCGAGCATATCGCCAGCGGTAATTCCGGCAAGCCCGGCGGGCGCGTCAGTCAGGCCGAAAATATCGCAGAATGCCTGATTGGCGAATTCGATGCGTCCTTCATCCGTCACAAGCAGGACGGCGGAATACATATTGGAAAGAACGACGTGGAAGCGTTGCAGGGTGGTTTGCAGGTTGGTTTGTTCCAAGCGCAGTTCCTGCGTGCGCTCGTCCACCAAATCCATCAGATGCGCCTGATTTGCGCGTAAATCGGATTCAGCCCGCCGGCGTCTGTCGAGTTCCAGATGGAGAGTGATGAAGAGAAGCAACAGCAACAAGCTGCCAAGCGCAGTGCCAAGCAAAACCGCATGAATAGTCTTGCCGGCTCTCTCTTCTTTGGCTGTATTTTGTTCTCGTTGTTCTCGTTCCGACTCTCTTAGTGCCTGGCCCACCAGTGCGCGAATGTCATCCATGATGTTTTTGCCGCTATTCATAATTACCACCTCACTGGCGGCCTGGAAACCTTTGGTCTCTCGAAGCTCGATGGTCTCTTTCAGCTCCGCGAGTTTCGCCGTTGCCAGGGCCTCGATAGAGGATAGGCGTTGTTGCAGGCGGGGATTTTTCATGGCCAGTTGGCGCAATGCAGGCAGACGCGTCTCGATTTTTGAAACGCCTGAATGATAAGGCTCCAGATAATGTTGCTCACCCGTTATGATGAACCCGTGCTGCCCGGTCTCAGCGTCCGTAAGTGCCGAAAGCAAATCGCCCAATTCATAAATGGCGACATAGGCCTGTGCCTCTCTCCTGTCAGCTACCATGGTTGCCGCCATATCCCGATGGATGAGCCACCCAATGCCGACCAGAATGCCAAAGACCACGGCGATCAAGGCATCGAACCCGGTTCTTTTTCGCAAATCCAGCAGGGTCATCGGTGGCAGGACATCCATTGTTGTGAACGATGCCGTTGACCGGTCATTTAGGCTCGGGGAATGCAGCCGGCCTTTGTCGCTTCTGGCGTTCTGTTCCTTTTCATGCTCATATTCTACGAGCTTGGCACTGGCTTGATGGTAGAGATTAGCCATTGCGCTCATGAGGATTCCCATGCCAATGAAAAGCGCCAATCCTACGCGATCCGCAGGCGACGCGATGGCGAACTGTCCGACCGGTGGCAAAATCCAGTATCCAACCGCAAAGGCCGACAGTGCCGTGGCCAGTAAGCCCGGCCCGAATCCGGCCAGCAACGCCGCTGCCATCACCGCCGGATAGAACGTTATGTAGGCTGGCAATCCTTGGTCGGACCAACCGGTCAGCATCAACCTCAAACCCCATCCTGCTGCAACAGTCACGAGCGCCAGGCAGTAACGCGATATCAGGAGCGGAATGCCAAACCCGGCTAATCGGCTCCTGCCTCGATCGCCATTTTGTTCGTTCGTTGTCATTGACGGTTAACGTTCTTACCGCTTCTCAAAAATCCACCTTGTATACTGCCGGCAGCCCCGCTTTGGCGCACATTTCATTCACCTGTGTTTTTAATTCGATCATGCGCAATTCCCTGTTCACCATGGCGTTGTTGAAACGGGTCAGTTCGTTGTTGCTTTCCCGCAGTTTTTCCTCTGCCTGCTTGCGCTGGGTGATGTCCCAACAAACGCCCGCCATTCGAACGGGCTGGCCCTGGCCGTTGCGATGGACTTTCCCCTTTGCGGCAATGTGGTGAATGCTTCCATCCGGCCAGACTACGCGATACTCGGCATAGTAGTCGCCTGTCTCCATCGCCTTGGCGAGGGAGGTTTTCACTGTGCTCCGGTCGTCGGGATGAATTACATTGAAGAATTCTTCGGCCTTTCCCGTAAAGGTTTCCGGTAAGGTTCCCAGCAGACGATGAACGCCATCTCCCCATATACGCTTGTTGGTCACAGTGTCCCAATCGAAAGTGGCCATCTCGGACGAGGTCAAGGCAAGCTCGAGTCGTTCTTGGCTCACAGCAAGTTCCTCTGTGGTAAGCTTACTTTCGGTGACATCATTGAAAAGAATGGCCACTTTGTGACTTTCCGCGCCACCGACTCTAAATGCGGAAACATCGTACCAGCGGTTGAGCGCCTTCGCTTCGTTCACAAAGCGCGCGGGTTCCCCGGTTAAAGCAATTCTGCCGTAAATTTCAAACCAAAGGGCTTCATGATCCGGTGCAAGATTGCGCATTAGCTTGCCTTGCGCGTCGTGCAACCCGGTCTGTTTTTCAAAAGCGGGATTGACTGCCAGGAAGCGGTAATCCACGGGTTTGCCGTCGTCACCGAAGACCATTTCGATGATACAGAAACCTTCCAGCATGGTGCTGAACAAAGTGCGGTACTGCTCTTCAGACTGCATCATTGCGTCCTCTGCGCGCGTCTTGGCAAGCGCCACGGTGAGATAATCGGCGAGGCGCTCCCATAATGCGATGACTGATGGGGTGAATCGGTCTTTGCGCTTGTCGTTGAACTGGAGGAGGCCCAGACGCTCTTCGCCGACGCCAAGGGCGATCAGCGCCACGGATTCGTAACCCTCGCCGTTGCACCGGTTGCGCGTGCGCGCCTGCCGATCCGCATCGGTGCTCGATGCAAGAAGGTCCGTCGTGCAGTTGCTCCAGAAACTGCCACGGGCCGTGAAAAAAGGTTTCGATGCGTCGAACCGCCCCTGGATAACGTTTCCGCACATGCATTCCTGGAGCGGGTAGCCGGCGCTGTCGCATATCGGCTTACCGGCGTTGTCCTTGGAGCATAGTGAGTTCTCCAGGCGCACGAATTCTTCAGGGAAGCCCCGCGATTCGAAGTAAGGATAGTCGTCTCCTTCGTTGAGTCGTACGCCCACGGCTTCGCAGCCGGATTGTTCGTGAAAGAAACTCGCCGCGACGTGGACGAGATCGGCGGTGCCCTTGGCTTCGTTCACAAGGCGCAAGAATTCCACTGTAGTGTCGCGTTCCCGCTCTGCTATCTTGAGTTCGGTGATGTCGCGTGCGACATGAACCGAGCCCGTCATAACGCCTTGTGAACTGAACATCGGCGTGGTGGTGACGAGGAAGTCGCCGTCGAGGCGGATCTCGTGGACCTCCGTCGAATGTTCCTTATGATCCACTAGCGTCTGGGCATGCGGGCAGAAGTCCGGCGGAGCATTGGTTCCGTGCACAACCTTGTAACATGGCAGACCCATACACTGTTCCGGCTTCAAGCCGAGCCGTTCCGCCATAGCGCGGTTCGCGAGCACGACGCGGTGCCGCTCGTCGAGAACGGCAATCAAATCCGGGACACTGTTGAATGTCCGTTCCCATTCTTCCTTGGCCCTAACAATGGCATTTTCCTGACGCTTACGTTCAGTGATGTCCGTGATAAACGAGTAGTAATACAGTGGTTTTCCGTCCGCATCCTTGACAAGATGCACAAGCAGTTCGATTGGCACGCGAGTGCCATCCTTCCTGATATATTGCTTCTCATAGCGCACCGGCAGACCGGATTCACTCAATTCCTTCAATTTCTTCTGCTCGGTTTCAAGCCATTCGGGCGGGGTAAGCACTTTTGCCCAGTCCATGGTTCGCAGTTCGTCACCGCTGTAACCTGTGAGCTCTTCAAACGCTTTGTTGGTAAGCCCTAATTTGCCGTCGGGATATCCCACGCCGAATGGTTGGGAGGAGGATTCTACGATGTTGGCGAGGAACTGATTCTGACGCCGGCTTGCCTGCAGCGCCTCCTCGGCGCGCTTGCGCCCGGTAATATCCCTGCCATAAATACGAACCCGCTGTGTTTCCGAAACGTATTGCAGCCATTGTTCGTACCATCGTTCATCCAGTGTGATTTCCCGGCGCGTTAGTGTCGTGTCACCTTCGCGGCTGATAGCGACGACTGCCTTCCAGTCCATCAGGTATGGATGGTCGGCCCCGCGCTGCTGGATATCCGGGAACAGCCGCTTTGCTGCAGGATTAACGAAACATACTTTTCCTTCGACATCCGCCTCAACGATAGGCTGCGGGTTGAGTAACGGGAAGGAAGCGACGTGGGTCAGGCTCTCCTGCGTTTGCTTGAGTTCGTCAACGTCAATAAACGTTATGACCACGCCCTCGATCCTGTCGTCATGCGTCCGGTAGGGCGCGATAAGCCGGAGATACCATTGACCGCCATCGGTCCGGATTTCATTTGACGCTGACGTCAGATCTGCCAGAACCCGCCGGGCAACCGTCAAAAGCGCGTCGTCGGTGAATTTGCGCGTGATGTCTGCAATGGGGCGTCCGATGTCCGATGGAATCAAACTGAGGAGTCGCGTAATTGCCGGCGTGAAACGCCGGACCTTGAAGTCTTTGTCCAGGAACACAGTGGCGATATTCGTGCTGCTTAGCAGGTTGACGATATCGTTGTTTGTTGTCTCCAGTTCCCCAACTTTTTCCTCGAGCCGGTTGTTGACAGTGTTCAGTTCCTCGTTGAGAGACTGCAATTCCTCCTTGGACGTCTCGAGCTCCTCGTTGGCCGACTGCAATTCCTCGTTCGATGCCATCACCTCTTCGTTGGAACTCTTTAATTCCTCGTTGGAACTCTCCAGCTGTTCGATTGTGCTCTGAAGTTCCTCGCGGGTGATCTTGAGCTCGTCTTCAAGCTGCCGTATGCCATGCTCAGCGTCGGCGATATTCTCCTCCACAGTTCCGGATTGCTCCGGAATCCTTTTGTGGTCTTCAAAACTGACGAGTAGAAGACCGTCCATTTCCCTTGGCTGGCGGAGTGGCGTAATTGTCACTTTTATTGGAACCGATCCTGTGCTCCGCGCAACGCGCGCTGTTATCCCGGTCGTACAGTTGGTTTCAATTGTCGAGCGAATGGCGGCGGCCAGACGGGTTCGCATGCCTTCCCTTGCCATTTCGATGATATTCGATGTGTTTTCGCCCTGCGGGATGGCAAGATATTGCTCTGCTGTCCCGTGCGTGTAGAGGATCTGTTGTTTGCGATCGATTATGACGGAAGCCGGGGCGAATCTTTCCGCCAGAAGGCGTTGTGCCACGAATGTGAGGCTGTTGGGCCGTGTCGTCGAAGGCTGTGAAATTCGCCGCGCCGCGGTTCCTCCGGCTAATGCGGCGAACGGTAACTCAAGGCGGTATGGCCTGCCCGCACCGATCCTCCGATAGATCCGCCATTTCTTGGACACTGCCTCGAAAAGGTCGTCATGTCCACCCACGGTCTCGGCGTTGCCAAGGAATAGGAATCCGCCATCGCGCAGAGAAAAATGAAAGACTGACATCACCTGTTGTTGAACTTCGCGACCGAGGTAGATCAGTAGATTACGGCAGGTGATCAGATTCAATTTGGAAAACGGGGGATCGCTGGTGAGGTTTTGCGGCGCAAACACGACCATTTCCCGAATCGGCTTGACGATCTGATACTGACCTTTCTTATGTATGAAGAACTTATCCAATCGTTTCTTGTCAATATTGGAGCCCATTTCATCTTCCGAATAAAGTCCGCTTCTGGCGATTTCCAGGGATTGTTCGTCGGCATCCGTCGCGAAAACCTGGATGCCGATGTTTTTGCCCGACGATTCCACACACTCGGCCAGCAGCATTGCAACGCTGTACGCCTCCTTGCCAGTGGCGCAACCCGGGACCCACACGCGAATGGAAAGCTCCCTGTCATTGGTCATTGGAGGCTTCTCAACGTTATTACCGACGGCTGACGCAGCTTCAGCGGTATTTGACACATCGGCGATTATTTGTGGAATCACCTTTTCCTCAAGGACGTGCCACGCTTCCGGCTGGCGGAAGAAATCCGTAACCCCTATCAGCAGGTCCTTGTGCAGCAGGTTCACTTCGTCGTTTTGCGTCTCCATGAATTTGACATAATCCACGGGTTGATCGAGATGGTTTATCGCCATGCGCCGGCGAATGCGCCGGATGAGAGTGTTCTTCTTGTAGCATCTGAAATCGTGGCCAGTTCGGATGAGGAGAATGTTGAGGATGGCGCTGAATGGTACTGGCAATTCGCCATCAGAGGAGCTTTCGGCGGCCACTTCGGCGGCATATGCCAGCAGGACATCCGGCATCTTCTCCGCTGGCACTACGACATCAGCCAGTCCTGCGGCGATGGCGCTTTGCGGCATGCCAGGGAAGTCCGCTGTCCCTGGATCTTCCACAATGGTTCTTCCTCCCTCGGCCTTTATTTCGGAAAGCCCCATTGTGCCATCGCTGCCAATGCCTGACAGGAGAATACCCACTGCGCTGGATCGCCGCCATGCGGCCAGGGCGCAGAAAAAGTGGTCTATCGGCAGCCGCAGCCCTTTACATTGTTCTAGTTCCTCGAAGCGCAACCGTCCATCAACGATACTAAGGTGCTTGCCCGATGGCAACACGTAGACGTGGTCGGCCTGAATCTGCGTGTCATGGACGGCGTGAACGACAGTCAGCGCCGAGTGATTCTTCAATAGATCGACGGTAATGTTGTCGTGACTTGCCGGAAGGTGTTGGACAAGCACCACCGCCAGACCTCGTTTCGCCTGCAGGCCGGCGAAAAGTCTTTTGATGGAATTAAGTCCGCCAGCCGATGCGCCGACTCCGATTACAATAACAGGCTCTTCAGCGTCGCGGACAGGCGAATCCTCTATCTCGTTTGCCTGGTCGGTCATTTTGTCGTTCCTTTTTGTGGACTTGGCACGATTTTCGACTTTATGGCTTTCTATCTGAATTCAGCGCCAAATACACGTCAAATTTAAACGACCCATATCCTGTATGTGCAGACAGCCGAAGCCACAGCAGCGAACGAAAATAAAAAGGCGACGTCCCTTGCGTTCGTTGCTCCCGTTAGAATAGGCCGGAGAACCATATTCCATCCCGGAAAATCGCAAGGGGCGCCGCCGCATCTCAGCATAAAATTGTTATTCGACTTTCTTGAGTTCCTTGCCGCAGGCGCATTTGCCGGGCTTGTCGGATATCTCGGGATAGCCATCCGGGCACACGTACATTCCCTTCGCGCTCATCTGTACGACATCTTTGCCGCAGGCGCATTTGCCGTCCTTGACGCCCTTCAGGTCGCAACTGCAGCGTGGCGCGCACGAACAAAGCAGGGCTTTGCCATCTTTTACGCCCACAAGGTACATCTCGGTCATTTGCTTCTGGCACATCGGGCACTTGCCGGCCTTCAATGCCATCACATGGCAATCCGGACAAACATATACGGATTGCGTCACTGTGAGGTTCGTTCCCGGCGCTGTCGCCGCTGGCGTCGGTGCTGGGGCTATTTTCGCGTCGCCTTCCGGTGCCGCTTTGGCCGCAAGAACGGAAATCATTGCGCCGATGCAAAACATAATAACCATCGAACCTATCAGTTTTCTCATCTTTCTTCTCCTTGTTCTCTTGTGAAACATTGTTATGTTTGCTTCCTTTGCCTTGAAGCTCCACATCCGTTCACGAATCGTTGGATTCCTTCAGCCATCGCGTAAGTTACGCCTATGTGCTCCTTCCTCTTTGCTTCGAACGTAAAGGTCGACCATTTATAAAGAAGTGTGGCTGCGTTTGTATCGGGGAATAACTGAAATCGTCAGGCGAAAAGCCTTAGTCCTTCGTTTCGTCTTGTGGTGGCGCCGCGCGATCCTGTCTTGCGGTGTCTCTTTCAGGCTTTTCAGGCCGGCGGATCGGCAGTTTTATAAGGAATCTGGCTCCCTGGCCAGGCGCACTGCTGAGAGTCAGGTCGCCGCAATGCTTTACTACAATGGTGTCGTATGACAAGCTGAGACCGAGCCCCGTTCCTTTTCCAATCTCTTTTGTCGTGAAGAAGGGTTCGAACACTCGCGTCTGGATCTCCGGCGCAATTCCAGGGCCGTCATCCGCAACTTCGCAGTAAACGTTGTCGGCATCGGCCCAGGTCGAAATAGCGATGTGTCCTTTTGTTTCCCGTTTCTCCTGCTCCTCAATTGCCTGGGCTGCGTTGACAACGAGATTCAAGAGCACGCGGTTGATAAGGTCAGGCACGCACTGAATCTCAGGGATCTTGCCAAGGTTGGTCTCTGTCTCGGCATGATACTTGTAGCTGTTCTGTCCCACTATAAGCGCATCGCGGACCGACTTGTTGATGTTGAACAGCTTGAACTTCGACGGATCGTCCATTCTGGAGAAATCCCGCATGCTTGTCACAATCTCCATAACGCGGCGGAATCCTTCCTTTGATTCCGCGAACAGTTTGTCTATATGATCCAGGACATGGTCAAGTCCCTCCGATTCTTCGCGCCGACGGAGAGTTTCCCGCGCGTTGTGCTGCGAGGTTGAAGTGTCGAGGCTGGCAATTGTGTCGCGGTATGCCGCGATCATCTTTTTGAACACTTCGATATCCTGCTGCAGGGTCCTGAAATTAATGGCGACAAAGCTTATTGGATTGCTCATCTCGTGCGCTATTCCGGCGGCGAGTTGCCCCATTGAAGCCATCTTCTCCTGCATCACCAGCCGCGACTGGGCTGCCTTGAGTTGCCGCGTCCTGGATTCCACCTTTTCTTCCAGTAAATCGCGGGCTTCTTTCAACGCCTGTTCCATCTGAACGCGTTCGGTTATGTCCTGCATTGTCCCCACAAGCCGGACAACGGCTCCGCCGGACTCTCGCTTCGTTTCAGCCTTGGATACGAGATGCCGGATGAAGCCGTCCGGTCGTGTAATCCGCAACTCCAATTCGTAAGCGCCTCCATCCTTGACGGCCTTCTGAATGGCCACGTCGTTCGCCTGCCAGTCATCGGAGTGAAAGATACTTCTTTCTCCCGGTATCGTGGGGGCGATATTTCCGGGTTGAACGCCAAGGATGCGGTACATCTCTTTCGACCATGTCACCTTACCGGTCAGCGGACTATATGTCCAACTGCCGACGTGCGCCAGTTCCTGCGCCTCTTCCAATCTTTTCTGGCTTGTCCCGATCTGTTCCGTCGCCTGTAACGCCTTCTCGCGTGTCACGAAGAAACCGATCAGCAATATGGACACGAGAAGCGTCGCGACAATTGGTCCCAGGCGATACTCAGCCACGTCTCTTCGCCACTGATTGGCATCCATATCAACGGCGAGTGCGGCAACGATCCGCCCGTGTGACGGATTCCTGACCGCCGCGAACGCGGTTATTAACAATCCGCGTTTGTCCGCATGGAGTTCCGGCTGGGTAACCATTCCGGCAAACGTATCCAGCAAGGCAAGTGACATTTGCTCGTAGGATGTTTCGTCAGGCTCCATTGCCCCGCCATCCTCGATGTGGAGCGAACTGGCGATAGTTGTGATCCGTTGTCCGTCTTTATCGAGACGCATTAAATGCAGCCCTCGAATCTGGGGATGCGAGTTTTGCATTTGCACCAATTGCTGCCGCACTTCCTGTTTGACCGGGCTCGCGGAGTATGGAGGCTCGAGGGTCAGTGATACGATGTCATCTTGATCCAGCGAAGCCGCCGCGAGGGCGGCATTGTTTTGCATGATTTCACGCATCTCGCGGTCCCCATGTCTGCCGGCAAGTTCGGTGGCGATCCAGCCCGCAGTCAGGACAACGGCAAGAGTGAGGCCGATCTGGATTCCGCGATGCATTCCACCGGCAGGCAAAACTTCGCGCACAGCATGCCAGCAATTTTCATGATACGCCCACAACGCGGCGATGATCAGAATGGCCAGTATCGCACGGACCAGCTCGATGGGAATGCCGGTGAACCGGAGGAATGAATCTTGCCCGATAGCCATGGCTGGAGTGAATGGCGCTTCCGGGACTACGGCGCCTGCCGCTATTGCGTAACCTGTCATGGCCACGGCGCTGAGAGCCAGCGCAGTTCGGCCGCACTTCTTTACGATTGAACTGCGCAACAGAGTCGCGGCCGACCATAACCCGCCAGTCAAACCAAGGGCAAAACGTGTAGCGGCATTCAGTCCTGACGACCCGGCAAAGCCGCCAGAGATTGCGCATATCAGGAGAGGGGCGACAACCCAACGCCCCAGACTTTTGCCGCCAGGTGTTCGCCAGCTGGCGCGCCCGAATTCTAACAGAAAGACGAACGACAGCATCAGCAGGATTGACGCGGTAAATTGGATTCCGGCTGGAAAAGGATTATACACTCCAGCCAGTACAATCATTTCAAGCCATTCATGAAAACCATGGCAAAGGCCGAATAGTCCCAGCCACATCCAGGCGGGACGTGGCTGGTCATCTTCGCGCATGGTCGCACAGATTGCCGCAAGCAGAATGAATGCGAGTCCGTAGACGAAGTAGATATAATCCATTTGAAATGTTGTGAGGAATTCGCTCATCGCTATTATGTTCCCACTGCGTGGGACGCTTCATGCCCGGAGTTCGCAGTTTCACATGGTTTTATCGCCGATGTTCATCCTGTCCCAGCGGCATAAGTGTGGCTGAGAATCGGCGCCAGGCACATCGGGATAAGCCCTATGTCAACGTTCCAAATTCCTTATGAATGCGCGGAACTCTGGAAAAGGAATTCCAGCATTGAGCAAGATGGCAACCTATGGTTCAAACCTGCGGCGCCGGAGTTCTGCCGGCGGGCAGATCGAACTTGTACGTGCCGGCCAGAACCACTTTGGGCTTGGAGCCGGGCAGGGTAATGGTTGCGCGCGTGTTCGGTGGAATCCGGATTTCGGCCTTGAATCTTCCGTTTTCGATCTTCCATTCCGAGCGGACTGTTCCATAACGGGTTTCCAGCTCGCCGCGCGCCCATGAAAGTCCGCCGCCCGGTTGCGGGCGAACTATGATGTGCTTGTAGCCCGGCTCGAGCGGATCGAGATCTATCCCGGCTATTGCCGCATACATCCACTCTCCGATTGCGCCATAGGCGTAGTGATTGAGTGAATTCATGGTGGATGGATGCAAGCCTTGTTCCTTCGTGTAGCCGTTCCATCGCTCCCACATGGTTGTGGCGTCGTTCAATACCTGGCAGAGCCATGAAGGATACGTCTTCTGGGTCAAGAGCTTGTATGCGACGTCGTTCCGTCCGAAACGACCAAGCACCGGTGCCAGCAGCGGCGTGCCCACAAAGCCGGTGGACAGGTGCCAGCCCCGCTTTTCGATATCGGCCACAAGCCACTCGAAAGCGTGCGTCTCTTTTTTCCCGGAGAGCAGGCTGAAGCCAAGCGCCAGCAGATATCCTGTCTGTGTATCGCCGACCACCCGACCTGTTTCAGAGACGAATTCGCGATTAAAGGCTGTCTTGATATCCGTCGCCAGCTTTGCGTACTTGCGGGCGTCGTCGGCGTTTCCAAGGATCTTCGCCGTCTTCGCCACGATGGCGGTTGTAAAGGCAAAATACGCCGTGGATATCAGATCGCGCGGAGTGGGGGAACGGCCCGGATCGTTCTCGGCAATGTCAATTGCCAGCCAGTCGCCGAAGCATGAATTGTTCAGGACAAGTTGCTTGCTGTGTTTGCGCTGCCATTCGATCCAGCGCGTCATGGATTTATATTGGCGTCGCAGAATAGCGGTGTCGCCATAGCAGAGGTAAATCGTCCATGGACATATGATTCCGGCGTCAGCCCATGCTGCACAGGATTTTCCGTCCCGAATGACATCGGGCACCACGTGTGGATATTGGCCGTTCGGCATCTGGGCATCCTCCATGTCAATGCACCATTTTGTGAAGAACGCCGAAACATCGCGATTGAAACAGGCGGTTCGAACGAACACCTGCGCGTCGCCCGTCCATCCCAGCCGCTCGTCGCGCTGCGGGCAATCCGTCGGCACTTCCAGAAAGTTTCCTTTCTGTCCCCAAACGATGTTTTGCTGCAGCCGGTTGATTAATGGATCCGAGCACTCAAATTGGCCGGTTCGCGGAATGTCGGAGTGCAGGACAACGCCGGTGACATCGCCCGGCGACGGTTTTTCGCATAAACCCGTAAGTTCAACATAACGGAATCCATGAAAGGTGAAACGCGGCTCGTATGTCTCTTCGCCGCCGCCTCTGCAAATGTAGTAATCGGTTGCCTGCGCCATCCTGAGGTTGGCCGTATGGAGAGTGCCGTCGGTATTGAGTATTTCACCGTATCTGATCCTTATGATGTCGCCGCTTCTGGCCCTGACCTTGATCCTTGCCCATCCAACCATGTTCTGACCGAGGTCGAAAACGTGCGTACCGAAAGAGGGCTCTGTCTGGCCGATTGTGGCAAGTTCTTCGTGCTTGCGAACCGGCAGATTTCTTTTGGCGACTATGGCTGCGTCAGGAGCGGCGAACACCGCCGCCGGAAGCCAGTCTGAGTCCGCAAAGTCCGGACTGTCCCAGCCCGGCATTTCCAGGCGCGCATCGTATGTTTCGCCATGATAAAGACTGGCGCGGGTTATGGGCCCAAGCGAAGTCTTCCAGTCCGGCCCTGTTGCGACGACCTCGTTGGTGCCGTCGCTGTATTCAACCACCAACTGAAGAAGGAGCGAAGGTTGTTCGCCGTAAGTAAACGGCACGTCGCTCCACGTCAGATGTCCGGCATACCATCCATCCGCCAGCATTGCTCCAATCGCGTTCTGTCCAAGCTTCAGCACATCCGAAATGTCGTAAACCAGGTACGGAATTCTGAAGCGATAGTCTGTCCAGCCTGGCGCGAAAAAGTCATTCCCCAGCTTCTTCCCGTTGAGATTGAGCTCAAATACGCCGCGCGCAGTCACATATATACGTGCGCGCTTGACGCCGGTTTTTAGCGTGAACTCGCGCCTCAGATACTGGCAGGGTTGGCTACTGCGTCTATCTTCGATCGTCCGTCCGATCCACTGACCTTTCCAGTCAGACTTCTTTAATAGCCCGAATTCAAAACTTGCGGGCTCGCTCCATTCCGTTACAACTTTGCTCTGGTCCCATGTTCTGACACGCCAGAGCACCAGCTGCCGCGACACCGGTTTCCTGCCTGTGTATACGATGTCCAGAGACTGATCGGTACGGATCGTGCCGCTGTCCCAGAGATCGGGTTTGGAAAGCAGAAGTTCGAGGTCGGACGCAGCTTGCACCTGATAAGCCGTCTGTCTTGCGCCCTGGCCCGGGTCGTTGAGTTGCCACGAGAGTCTCGGCTTGATCTCGTCAATGCCGAGCGGGTTCTGGAAATACTCGCACTTCAGATTCATCGGTCCGGTTGTCGCCATGGTTTTCTCCTTGTTTGAGCGCGAAGGAAATCATAGCGGGACGGCATACCGCAATCAAAATCTCAATTTCGCGGTGGAATCTCAGAGCCAGCCCTTGTTGAGCCAGTGTTCGTATTCGTGCGGCCACGCCTTCTCGTTCATCGTGACCAGGTGTTTGAAACGCGCGCGAATTTCGGCATGAGCGGCTTCCTGTTCAGGATAAGCGCGCTTGGTTTCGATGGCGGCTACCAGAGCCTGTCCAAGTTTCCGCGCCTCGCTTTCGGCTGCATCCATTGAGCCGGCAATGCTCATGGATCCACCAGCCGCGCCCACAACGCTGGCACCAAAAGTGACAAGCAGCCGATTCATATAGTCGGTGGCTTCTGCATGGTTGGGGCCGCCGGCAGATGCCACGGTGCAACCGTATTTACCTGTGAAAACCTGACAATGGACTCCGTCGGACATGCGATCGATGAATGTTTTCATCTGTGCTGAGACGCTGCTGAAGTAATTCGGCGACCCCCACACAATGCCATCGCTTGCCAGCATTTTCCCGTAAAGCGCATCGAAATCGTCCTTGTGTACGCAGCGCCCCTTGGCGTAACACACGCGGCATGAGGCGCAATACTCTATCTTGAGTTCGCACAGATCCACGCATTCCGTCACTGCGCCGGCTGCACAGGCTCCATCGAGCACGGCCTGAACAAGACGCAGCGTCTGACTTTCCTTTGCCCTTGGACTCGCAGCAATGCCTATTATTTTCATTGTTTGGTTCTCCATCCGATTTGCATAAGTGTGGACTGATTCTGTTTCAGTTAAAGAGCGCAGGCAGTCTGCCATATTTCAGCTCCGCAATCAATCGTCAATCCGTATACTGGGAAGCTGATGGCCTCAAGTTGAAAGGCAAATACAGAACAAACGGACGGCGACACGCCGTCCCTCCCAAAGCATTTACAGGCTGGGAGGGCGCGCATGTTGCGCGCCTTGAGTCAAACAGGCCCCACTATGCGCATTGGATGAAAATTCAAGCATCACGGCGATATTTTGCCGTAGGAAATTTGGAATACTGAACTAAGGGATACCCCGATACCGCAGATTCAGATATTTTCCTATATGAAGGGAAAAAGAGAGTGCTTTGACGAATGCCATTTGGGTCTGTCGTTGATCTTTTCCATGTTGGGGAGTATACGTCGCTGCGTGAAACAAGTTTAAGCGTTGGACGTATAATCGAGGCGTGGAATGTTAAGATCGGAGGAATTGAACGGATGAATATACGGGTATTGCTTGCGGACGATCACAAGATGATGCGTGAAGGGCTCAAGTCCCTGCTCGACAAGAATCCTGACATCGAAGTTGTCGGAGAGGCGCAGAATGGCAAGGACACGGTGACTCTGGCTCAAAAGCTCAACGCGCATGTTGTGATTATGGACGTTGCCATGCCTGATCTTAACGGGATTGAGGCGACCAGGAAGATCGTTCATGCCAATTCTCAGACCAAGATTATCGGACTGTCTGGACATGCGGATCAGCATCTGGTGCGGGAAATGCTCAAAGCCGGCGCATCAGGATATGTCCTGAAACATACGGCATGCGAAGATTTGGTGCGCGCCATTCGGGAAGTCATAAAGGGCAAAACCTATTTGAGTCCTGAAATCACCCAGGGTGTTGTTGATACGTACGTAAGGAGTCGTCCGAAGTCAGGACAAAATCCGGCTTTTGCCGTTTTGACGGATCGGGAACGGGAAGTTCTTCAGTCCCTGTCCGAGGGTAAATCCACAAAGGAAATGGCGGACGAGTTGAGTGTGAGTCTCAAAACGGTCGAGACACACCGCCGAAACATAATGGAAAAACTTAATCTGCACAGTGTTGCCGAACTCACGAAATATGCTATTCGTGAGGGAATCACCTCAGTGTAGAAAATGGAAGAATCTGAAGGGCAGTACAGCGCTGTTCTGCAGTACAATTGGCGACGGGCGTGAAATGAAAGAAAGCAAAGACACTAAACAAAACGTAGAATCTCCGTCAGGCGGCGTCATTGACGTTCTTCTTGTGGACGATCACGTGGCTACGCGGGAGGAGCTTCGGCTGCTGTTGAGCCGGCACCCCGGTTTCTCTGTCGTAGGAGTGGCCGGCTCCGGCGAGGAAGCGGTGCGAAAAGCGAAGGAACTGAAACCGCGCGTGGTTGTCATGGACATTGCTCTGCCAGGCATTACCGGGGTTGAAGCCACGCGGCTAATCATGGTCGAGTTGCCCCAGACGGCTATTCTGGCATTATCCAACTACTCAGGCAAGGGGCTGGTTCAGTCAACCCAGAACGCTGGAGCTGCCGGATACGTTCGGAAGGATCGCGCATTCGAAGAATTGATTCCAGCCATTCTTTCCGTTGCCGCTGGACGGCAATATTTTGGAAAAGATGTTCAGGAGCAATAAGCCCGTTCGGGAAATGCTCCTAGGCTAAAAGATCCGAACCTACCATCGGAT
>CAZASC010000058.1:0-21394 GCA_964487695.1 uncultured Victivallales bacterium | reverse complement strand
CGCCCCACTGCTTTGGTAAGAGAAAGCACTGGCAATAAAACGCTGATGGTCACGAGCAGGACAAAGCCGCCGATTACCAGAATCATAATGGGTTCAAGGAAACTAAGGCACCTGTTTATATAACGATCCCATTGCTCCTGGTAGCGCTGCGCCGCGCTGTTCAATAGCCGTTCCAGATCGCCGCTCGCCTCGCCGGTCTGAATCCACGCGGGCAACGATGTCGCGAGAGGTGGCATTTTTCTGACCGCGTTCGAAAGCGTGCTGCCATGCCGAACCGATTCGGCCTGCTCCTCCGCCAATTGCGCCACCCACAGACTGCCGGTCCCGCGCCCGGCCAGGATCAGGCCGTCAATGAGCGCAACGCCGCCGTGAATCAGTATCGCCAGCGTCCGTGAGAAGCGGAGATTCACAAGTATGGCATAGCCCTTGCCGACCACTGGCATTCCGAACAGCTTTTCGTCCCAATGCCGCCGGAAATCCATGTCGGCTTTGAGTCTCTGGCGGAATCGGAACACCACGGCGGCCAATATTGCGAGTAGCGGAAGGCCGAATATCATTAGAAACTTGCCCATACCGATCATTAATACCGTTAGAATCGGCAATGGAATGTTGCTGCCAGATAATATATCGCGCGCCCTTGGCACGAGCAGGCCAAGCATCACAATGGCAACGCAAATACCGACGGTCACCACTATCGAAGGATAAATAAGCGCGCCTTGAACGCGTTCCCGCAGCCGTTCCTGTTCCTCTATGAACAGCGCCAGGCGCTCAAGCATCATTTCCACGGTCGCGGTCTTTTCGGCCGCTTCCACGATTGCCCGCTCAAACGCGGTCACGGAATGGCTGGCATTTGACAATGCCCGTGCAAGCGACGCGCCCTCGCGCACGCTGTCTCTTACGCCGGCCATCAGCGAGCGGGAGTCACCCAGCTCCGGCGATTGAATCAGATTATCCAGGGCCTTGACCAGAGGCAGGCCCGCGCCAAGCAAAGCGCTGAGTTCGCGATAAACCATCGCCCGTTTCTCGGCCGAGAAGGCCACTTTCCGGCCAGTCAGAACGACTCGCTCCGCAAGGATGCCGTCGCGAACGAGATTTTCCCGCGCCTCTTTAAGGCTCACAGCCTCGACAAGTCCCTTGCAGGATCTGCCGACAGAATCAAAGCCTTTATATTCGAAGGTTTTCAAGTCCCGGTGTTCAGAGTTCAGTGTTCAGGTATGAACATTGAGAATTGAACATTCCTCTGGTCATCTTGTGTTCGCGACGCTGATTATTTCGGAAATACTTGTTCTGCCGTCCAGGATCTTGACGACGGCGTCATCGAGAATGCTTTTCATGCCGCTACGTTCGGCTATCGCGCGGATATCGCCCGCGCCAGCGTGGCCCAGTCTGATGCATTCCTGCATCTTGCGATCAACGAGCATCATCTCGAAAATGCCCTTCCTGCCGCTGTAGCCTTCAAGACAGGCTGGACAGCCGGTGGGAGTCCACACTGTCTTGCCCTCGACCTGCCCCGCCCTCGCGCCGAGCGGTTCGGCGTCCTCATGCGTCGCAGTCACAGCTTGTCTGCACTTCGGGCAAAGTTGCCGCACGAGCCTTTGCGCGAGCGCGCCGCGCAGGCAGGCGGCCAGCAGATACGGCTCCACACCCATATCAACAAGGCGCAACACCGCACCTGGCGCATCGTTTGTGTGCAGGGTTGTGAACACGAGATGTCCGGTGAGTGATGCTCGAACTGCAATCTCAGCCGTCTCAAGATCCCGCGTCTCTCCAACAAGAACGATATCGGGATCCTGCCGAAGAATATGCCTGAGCCCTTCGGCAAATGTGAGCCCTATTTTAGGCTTCACCTGAATCTGGCCTATATCCTGCAACTGATACTCAATCGGATCTTCGATAGTAATGATATTCTTGCGCTCCGAATCGAGCCGGCCAAGCGCGGCATAGAGAGTGGTCGTCTTGCCTGAGCCGGTTGGACCGGAGACAACGATCATTCCATTCGGTTCATTGAGGAGGGATTGAAACGCGTCAAGCGTGTCCGGCGACATGCCGAGCACATCGAGCGGCAGCAAAGCGGAATTGCGATCGAGCATGCGAAGAACGACCCGCTCGCCTTCCGCGACCGGCACCGTTGAAACGCGGATGTCAATCTCCCTGTCACCTATCCGTACGCGCGCCATGCCATCCTGCGGCAGCCTTTTCTCCGCAATATCCATGCGGCCCATGACTTTCATGCGCGAGACAACGGCATCCTCCATGTGTTTCGGAGGCGATTCCTGATCGTACAGAACGCCGTCAATCCGATAGCGCAGCCGGAGCTTCGACTCGAACGGCTCAAGATGAATATCCGACGCCCTTCGTTTTACGGCGGCGAGCAGGATAAGATTAATCAGAGTTGTGACGGGAGCTTCTTCCGTGACTTGAAGCAAATCATAGCTCTTAACCAGCTTTGCGGCATCCGCAGCAGAAGGCGCAGCCATATCGCGTAGGAATTCGCCCGGCGTGTCTTCCTTTCTGTAATAACATCTCTCTATGGCCTTGAGGATCACATCGCGCGGAGCAAGCACCAATCTCAATTCAGTTCCAATCAAAAGCACAAGGTATTCGCACTGGTGCGTTTGTCGCGGATCCGCGGCAAGCACACATGTTTCGCCGTTGATCCTGACAGGCAGCAGACAATTCGAGCGCGCCCATTCCACAGAGAGGTTCGAAACGAGACCAGGGTCAAGCATATCGTCGGACAAAGATGGTAGGAATTCTATACGGTATTGCGCTGCCAATTCTCTCAACTTGCCAGTATCTTCCGCAATTGATGCATCAAGGGTGGCGTTGGATGCCGGGCTGGTCTTGTCGTATGAGAAGTGTTCGCCTGATGGCTCATTTCTCTTCATGTGTTTCGAGTTCGGTTTTTGCCTGCCAAACCTGCTTGACGCGCTCAGATGCATCAATGTCACCCACGACTGTAGGCGTCACCAGGATCAGCATGTTTGTCTTCTCGACTTTGTCGGACGTGTTTCTGAACAGCATGCCTATCAACGGAATGCGGCTCAGGTACGGAACACTCTGGTCCAACTTGGTTGTATCGGTGCGTGTAAGTCCGGCGATGACTATTGTCCTTCCATCCGGAACCGTCACCGTTGTCGTAACCTCCCGTTTTGATATTGTCGGTGCATATTGGCCGGATGGACCGGGATCGGTTATGGCTTCGATGCTCGGACTAAGCGTCATTTGGACGTCTCCGCCCGGGATGATGTGAGGCAGAAGTTTTAACTTTATTCCAACATCCATCCGGTCAATATTCTGGATCACACTTGCTATCCCTGTGCCGCCCGAAGCGGTGGACTTCATTATAGGGATATCATCCACGACCCCTACGCTCGCCTCCCTGTTGTTTTGAACGCCGAGCGAAGTCTCTGAAACTACCTTGAACCATTCTTTCGTTTTGAGTGCGTTGATGTTGATCACGCCAGGAAAACCGGCCGTGACGTTCCCGGATGAGTCCACCGTCGCGCCTTGCGCAACACCAACTGTTATTCCCTTGGGGAACAAACCATGCTGAACTTCGTCCATGAGACTGCCCGATCCACCGGTGAACAGGCTGCTGCCCACTACAACGCCGTTACCGACCGCCGATGGCTTCGCCATTCCGGCCATTTCAACGCCAAGGTCGAGTTCCGCGTTCGTACTTACTTCCGCTATTATCACCGCGATATGCACCTGCAAGGGAATCTGATCCAGCTGCTCCACCAGCCGTTTCACCACATCGAAATCGCTTGGAGATGCATCAACGAGCAGCGCGTTGTTTTCGGCGCTTGCCTCAATGGCGATTTTCAATTTCTGGTTGGCTCCCGCTTCCGGCTTTGTTGCCATTGACTTCATCAACAACGCGTTGATATTTGTCGAGGCCTCTGTTGCAGACAGATACTTGAGAAATATCGCGTTCAAACGCCCGCGTCCTGTCTGCGCCTCAACGTCCATCAACTCGATAAGTCGTTTGAACTCGGCGATCTGCGCCTGAGTTCCGACAAGTATCAGGCTGTTCGAGTGCGGGGCAGGCACGACCATCGCGCTACGTCTCGCGCCTGCGCCTGCGCCTGGCACGTCGGGGAGGCGGTTCTTCAATTGCTCGCCACGGCTCTCGCTTTCGGCCATTGCCAGGTTGAGCTGGTTGGCAAGATCGTCGGCGCTGGCATACTTGAGCGGCACCACCTCGGTTGTCCGGGCCATGCCCGGGCGATCAATCTCTGCAATGATCTTTTCAATGCGCCTTATGCTCTCTGATGTGTCGGTGATGAGCAGGTGATTCGTTTCGTCTATCGCGGCGATGGCTCCCGTTTTGCCGCCGCCCACTTTTGACTCAAGCGCCTTTCGCATTTCCGAAGCCGACACGTTCTGGAGTCGAATGATCTTGGTCACAATTCCTTCAACGGGCGTTTTTTCGTCGGATCCGACGACAGGCGCCGCAGCAGTATCGCGTTTCTGGAGAGCTACAACATGATATATGCCGTTGTCCTCCACGACTGAACATCCCGCCGACTCGAGGATCGAAACAAAAAGAGGAAAAACTTCTTTCCGACTGATCAACGGTGAGACAACGGTTATTTTGCCCTGAACGCCCTCCGCCAGCACAAATTTCTTACCCGTCATTACACCGACGGTCTTGATGAAGGCGCCTATATCGATCTGATCGAAACTGAAGCTTACTGTGGCTTCGTCGCCTGCAGCGGCATGGACGTTAGTTTGCAGAGATGCCGTCGAGATGAGCAACATCGCGCCAGCAGCCACACCAAGAATTTTTCGCACCAGACTCACGCCCGCCTCCGATTCTACTTTGTTATCCCTCGTTCCGAGCCCGCTATGAATGATATCAGATGTTCCACTTCAGCCGACATGCCCAACTCGGCCCGCATTTTCTCAAGCGCCTGACTTGTCGAGAGCCCGTCCCTGTAAAGCATTTTGTACGCGCGTTTCAACTCGGCCTGCGTTTCCTCGCCCACATTCTTTCGCTTCAACCCGACACTGTTCAGGCCTGCCACTTCAGCTGGATTTCCGGCGACGATCATGAACGGCGGACAATCCTGGCGCACAGCCGTGCAACCGCCCACCATGCACAATCGGCCTATTCGGACGAACTGATGCGCCGCCGTTAGTCCGCCGATGATTACCTGATCCTCGACAACGACCTCGCCTGCAAGCGTTGCGCAGTTGGACATTATAACCTCGTTACCGACTTTGCATGCATGCGCAACATGAGCATATGCGCAGATATGGCAACCCGAACCGACCTTGGTCACTTCGCCATCGTTCGTACCTGAATTGATAGTCACGTATTCACGTAGCGTCGTCCTGTCGCCGACCTCTACATAGGTCTTGCCGCCCTTGAACTTCAAATCCTGAGTCTGTGTGCCTATGCTTGCGAACGGAAATATGGCGCAGTCACGCCCAATTTTCGTCAGACCATCCAAGACGACGTGTGACATCAACTTCGTTCCACTGCCGATTGTCACATTTGGTCCAATCACACAAAAAGGGCCGATCTGAACTCCATCGCCCAGTTCCGCCCCCTTGCCGACTACCGCTGTCTGGTGAATATCTGTCATGCGGAGGCTTTCTGGTCGGTTATCATGCACATCATCTCAGCCTCGGAGGCCAGCGCGCCATCAACCAGCACAGTCGCCTGAAATTTCGCCGACTTCGATCTAATGTTGGTGAGTTCCACTTCAATTCGCATCTGATCGCCCGGCTTCACAAGTTTACGGAATTTCACCTTATCAATCGTCATGAAATATGGAATCACACCGGCCACCTTTGCAACGCGATTGAGAAGAATACCCGCAGTCTGCGCCATGGCCTCGAGCTGGAGCACTCCAGGCATTATGGGCATGCCGGGGAAATGACCCTGGAAGAAAGGTTCGTTGACCGTAACGTTCTTTATTCCCACGATCCTTTTCTGATCATCGCATTCGATAACCCGATCCACGAGCAGCATCGGATACCTGTGCGGAAGCACCTTCATTATTTCTTCAATTCCTAGAATCATAATCCTGTCTCCTGTTCTGAATTATCGCCCTGCCTCATATACCATAATCGCAAGCAGTTTGAGAACAATTATCACTCCTGACCGTCTGACTCGCTTTTTTCTTCGACATGGCCGCCCCACTTGCCGTCTTCCCAGCCATCAACCCCTGTTAGGACGGCTTTTACATTCGCTACGGGCACTTGTCCTACCATCTTGGTGCAGATGCGGTATTTATCGTCGGAAAACCATATCTGGATCTTGCCTTTGTGCATGAATATCGAGCCGAACTTGGCCATCGGCTCGACCTTGATGCACATAACCTCATCAAAACCGGGCACATCCAGCTTCTCCCTGTCAATGACGGTGACACCAAGGCTGTACAGCTTGTCGTCAACCAGAACGCGAAAGTCGTCTTTCTCTCCTATCTCCCCGCCTTTCGGACGCATGTAGTAGGTGAGAGTCAACACGTCTCTCGTGTCAGGATCGATATCTATGACTTTCGCCGCGTTGGTCAAGCCTGATGTCCAATAGGCTTTTCGATTCTTGTGATCGAATACAATTGTATCGTCACGGACATGGCGTCCCTCTTTGAGTTTCTGGACGTATTTGACAGGCAGGAAAGTTTCCGGATCTATTGTGCTTTCGATGTAGTCGTCAATGGGATATATCTTGTCTACAACCGCCGTAGTGCTGGCTCTGGCCTTTAAGACAACGTAGCGTTTGCCGTCTTCCTCGAGCCATTCGCTCGTCAAATGCGAGATCCCCACCCTGACGATGCCCCAATACAGCTTGTAGGTCAATTTCTCGCCAACTGGAAACCAGAGTTCATTTGTCGCCGCGAGGCTTGGCATTGGCATCGCGATCAACATCAGAAACGCCGCTTTTCTCGTCAGGCGGAGAAACAGTGATGACAGGTTTGATATCATTTTCGCCATCCTTGTCAAATTGCGGTTCCATCCCGTCGAAAACATAACAGCGGACGAGATAAAAGGAACGGACTTCCTTTCCGTCCGCATAAACAGGGAGACGTTCAGGCTCCCCGACAACAGTAAAATGCCCCCGCAATCCGGGAAGCGCCGCTGTCGCCTGATCTGCATCCTTTGTCACAAATATCCCATTCTTCCCCTTGAACAGAGCATAGTTGTCCCAGAACCGGTAATTTTCGCCATGCACCCGTTTTGGCGACCACAGATGAGTCCTGATCTGGTCCGGCGTATAAAACGAAATGGCAGCCGACAAACCGTACTGTCCCGTGAACACAAAGACGTCTTCCGTTGTTTCCCCTTCTTTCGACACCATCTCTTCCTGAACTTTGTGAACCCATCGCCCGAGTTCCGGCCACCCGTAGATTTCATTCAGCTTGTCGGTGTTGATCCTTTCCGGATCGCCCCAGTAGCTCCAACGCAATGCGATCGTGCTCGGCTTCATGCAGGCCGCCACATTCAGCGCAAGAGTAAACAATACGCACACTGCAATCGCCACTGTTCCGAAGAAAACGCGAACGGTGACACGTTTGTTCGCGGGCCGTTCGGCAGCGAGATAACCGGCCATAAAAACAACCGCGCCTGTCCAGCCCGCTGCTGGCCAGTGAATTCCCACCTCGCGTTTGAGACCGACATACAGAAAATATAAGAAAGGAACCAACGAGCTCAAACCGAGAAACAGCGCCACTCTGTCCTTGTGTCTGAACCAAACCTGCATTGCCTTCCACAAGCAGAAAACGGCAAACAAGAATATCAATGGAGATAAAACAAGGGCCTGGCCGCCGATAAACTCCAGAGCGTGCCATGGCGAGAACACATTGTCATCCTGTCGATACACGAAATTGAACATGAACGTGGCCCATCCATGTGTCGCATTCCACCAGAGAAACGGGGAGAAAGCGAGCAAGGCGCAGAGCGCTGAAACATATGCGTGCGGCCTTCTAAACCACGCCCTGTCATCGCTGGAGATCAGCGCAAACAATCCGAGAGCAGGCAGTAGGAGAAACGCGAGAAACTTGCACATCATTGCCAATCCAAGCGCAAAGCCCGCCGCTATCCACGATGCCCACGTGCCCTTGAAAAAGGCTTTGAAGTAAAGATATAGACTCAATGCCCAGAAAAAAATCAGCGGCGGATCGGTGCTGATGTAAACGGCGAACACCGCAAATATGGGAATCACAGCAATGAGCGAACCCGCGATAAACCCGGAACGTTCGGCTTCGACGTCAGTCCCTCCGCTGACTTTGACCGCAAGCCTCGCAAGAAGATAGCATAAGATCGCCGTACCACTCAGGACGACAAGCGCTGGGAGCCGAACTGTGAACTCGGTGCTGCGTCCTAAAATCCATGTAAACAGACGAATCAGATATGCAGTCAGCCCTGGATGATCATAGTAGCCAAACGCGGGGTTGCGCGACCATTCCCAATGGTATGCTTCGTCACCTGAAAGCGGCAGACTGGTGATGAACCACGCCCGAAACAGAAATGCGCCCGTCAACGCCAGGCCAAATGCGATCCTGTAGAGCCTGACGCCCTGTCCATCCCGCTCTGTTCCATCTGCCATTCTGTGCCGCGCCGGATAAAAGCGCCTACTTGTTTTCAGGAGCCATGTTAACGGGCTTCATACCCGTTGTCTTTGTCGTTGTCCCCGGCACAACAACCGGAGCAACCACTTTGTCGGGCGCGCTTTCGCTCTGATCCGAACCTGCCACTTCTTTAGGATTGCCGGCGTTTCTTAGATAGATTTCCACCCGGCGGTTATTGGGATTGCCCTTGATCAAATCAGGCATTTCCTTCGGCCTGCTGAAGCCGTATCCGACCGCCTCCATGCGCTTCCTGTCTATCCCGCTCTTCTCGGCAAGATAGTCCATGACGGCCTTCGCGCGTTTCTCAGAAAGCGTCTTGTTGTAGACTTTGTTCGATTTCTTTTTCTGATCCGCATGTCCTTCAATACGGGCTGTGGAGTCTGGATTCCTCTTCAATACTTTGCCTATCACATCCAGTTTCGCAAACCATTCCGGCCTGATCTCGGCCTTGTCGTAATCGAATTTGATATCCAGGGTGAACAGTACAAGGTCATCGGCCGGATTGAGCGGGTCTGTGTGATCCTCCAGAACCTCGTGTCCATCGGAAACACCGCCGCCATCAGTGTCGCGATTCATTGGATCGGTATGATATATGTGAACCTCATCGCCATCCGAAAGACCGTCAAAATCCGAATCAGGATTCAGCGGATCGGTATGGTATATGTGGACTTCTTCGCCGTCTGTAAGACCGTCGCCATCGGTGTCAGGATTGTACGGATCTGTACCCCACTCGGCTTCTTCCTGATCGGTCAAGCCATCGCCATCGCTGTCAATTGGACCGCCCACAGCGACCGTTTTCGGTGGAATACGCGCGCCGGGTGTCCAAACTATGGAACCGTCAATCACGCTGTTGGCTTTTCCTTCGCCCTCCTGTCCCTTGAGAAGGCTGCGGTAGTCGGCGCGAACAGCCCACTCGTCATTGAAGTGGTACATTACGCCGCCGCCAGCCCGGATCTGCGCAAACACATTATTGCCTGCGATATTGTGGCCGTACCATGTGAGGCCGGCGCCAAGCGCAAGATAAGGGTCAATCCGTTCCCATCGGGTGAAGTGACACAAGCCGTCGAGGGCTGCGGTACCGGAATAGGTTGAGCCGAAACCGGGATCGGTGGGAGATTTTGATATCCTGTCGAATCCGATCACATTCCCATTCGCATCGACGATCGTGTGTCCGATCGTTCGCTCGCTCAAATTGGGCGCAACGTAGAACGTGCCTTCCACTGACCACGTTTCGGTCCAGTCATAACCGACACGAAAGCTTCCAATGGCGCCGTTGTGAACCGGTTCGCCGCCGTCATAATTGATGACTCCCGCGCCGGGACAGTAATACCAGTTGGCATAATCGCTCGGCTCGACGGTTCCATGCGCATAGGTCAAATTCGGCAACAATGCGCCGAATGCAAGAACTGCAAAACAACTCAACAGATACATTGATCGGCTGCTTCTCATGACTGAATTATCTCCTGTTTTTTACTTCAAGACCAATTCGATACGGATAAGAAAGAATTTTGCAAATCTTTTGGAATGTAGCACATCTCATCTCAAACGCAATCATTAAGAACGAGCAAAAAAGCGGCCAAACCAAGGAACCACACAGTAATGATGTGATCTTCATTTTCGCTCGTGTCAAGTGGATCGTCAGCTCTTTCCCGTCAACACGGCAGTTGATTTTCAACATAAACTTACAGATGGAAGGCGTGAAAGACCGATGCCGGTGTTGGTCTTGGTCTTCAGATAATCCCGACGATGAGGCGTGGCGCCATCTTTTTTGCCGGCGAAATTACAAAAGCATGCGCGAGCAACACCTCTGCCTCTTTCATCTTTTGCCTGTCGTTTGCGTGAAGAACCAACAGCGGAGAGCCTTTGTCAATGCTGTCTCCTATCTTTACCAGCCCCGTTATGCCCACCGCATGATCGATACTATCGTCAACCTTTCGGCGGCCAGCGCCAAGGACAACGCATGCCTTACCTATCAAGTTGGCATCAACACCAGCCACATATCCGCCACGTTGCGCAAGGTATTCTTCACGTATTTTGGCCTGCGTAAGTTTCCTTACATTGTCCAACGCTGCAACGCTCCCACCGTGGAGACACACCATTTCCTTGAATTTAATAAATGCCGCTCCCGACACGAGATGCCGGCGCAAAATCGCCATCGCCTCTTTGCGATTCCTGGCGCGCTTGCCCAGAATCAGCATCTGCGCCCCAAGTTCCAAAGTGACATCAACCAAATCGCCAGGCCCGTGCCCTTTCAGTGTCTCCACGGTTTCAATAATTTCCACTGCATTGCCCACGGCATGGCCGAGCGGTTGGTTCATGTCCGTGATCACTGCCGCCATCCCTTTTCCAGCACGCCTGCCGATCTCGACCATCGTCCTGGCCAGCTTTCTGGCATCTGCACATGATTTCATGAAGGCGCCCGCGCCCCATGTCACGTCAAGCACCAGCGAGTCAAGACCTTCAGCCAGCTTCTTGGACATGATGCTGGCGGATATAAGAGGAATCGAGGGAACTGTTCCAGTGACATCGCGCAATGCATACAGCTTTTTATCGGCCGGAGCGATTTGAGCGGTCTGGCCTATTATTGAACATCCGCATTTGCGTAGAACATGGAGCCATTCGCGGATGGAAAGGTCGGTCCTGTAGCCAGGTATCGATTCCAGCTTGTCCAGCGTGCCTCCGGTAATGCCCAGACCGCGGCCCGAGATCATTGGGACTGCGATTCCGCAGCAAGCAACAAGGGGAGCGAGAATCAGGGAAACCTTGTCCCCTATCCCGCCTGTGGAATGTTTATCTATTTTCGGAAGGCAGATTGAGGAAGTATCCAGCACTTTGCCGGATCGCATCATTGCATCCGTCAAAGCGGCGATTTCATCGGATGTCATGCCTTTGAAGTAGACGGCCATGGCTAGCGCGGCCATTTGATAATCCGGGATTTTTCCTGTGGCATAGCCGCCGATGAAGAATCTGATTTCATCCGCAGCTAAAGCCAAGCCGTCACGCTTCTTCTCTATGATCCATTGCGGAACCATGACACCAAGGATAGTTCTCCTTGTCAGGAGTGTCTATTTCAATCTTTGGCCTGGCCTGATCGCTACTGCAGTCGTGCCTTGGCGCGATAGAATTCGAGTGGTACGGCTTCAGGCGCATTTGTGGTGGTTATGATGCTGCCATCTCCGACAATCCCGGTATAACCTGAAAGCGGCTGCCACGATCCGCCCGATAATAGATTCGTGTTCAACTCAATATCATAGATCCGAGCAAGACCGGGTGGATAGTTCGAGCCGGTAACCGGAACAGAAGGAAAACTCACAACAATATGTCCCGCGGAATTGGTAATGATCACCGAGAAAGAACTGCCCGTATTCGTTGGATTCACGCCAGCCACATAGTCCTGCCATACCGTCATGCCATTGCCATCTGTGTCGCTTGCGGCCAGACTGGCATAGTTGCTGGCTGCCGTTCCCGGAAAATATTGCTGAATCCATGCCCCAGGAGGAATGCCGGTTGCAGACTGATTGACTATGACTATGCAATTGGGCTGAATATTCGTGGCGGCTCCAAGCGGCCCGCTGATTACCAACTGCACGGTGTAAGTTCCCGCATTCGTATAAGTGTGAAGCGTAACAGTCCCAAGCGTGTTGGTGTATTTACCGTCACCAAAAGTCCAATAACGGTTCGTTATCGTGCCGGTTGAAGTATTAGTAAACGTCACAATCAGAGGAGCAACGCCGTTTGTAGGGCCCACCGTGAAGCTTGCAGTCACCGGCACCTGCACCGTCAAAACTGCATTGGAGCTGGTCGTGCTTCCATACAGGTTGGTTACAACCACCCGGTATGTGCCAGCCTGATTCGTAGTGATCCCTGATAGCGTCAAGCTCGGATTGATTGCATTCGCGATATTTGTCTTGTTCAGTTGCCATCGGTAAGCCAATGGCTGAATGCCCCAGGCAAACGAAGTCAATGTAATGGTTCCCCCCGCCGCAATCGTCTGGTTGGTCGGCTGCAGTGTGATAGCGGGAGGATTCGTGGGCACAGGTACTACGCTTATGTCGTCAAATCCAAGATGCGAAGGAATGTCTATGAATCCAAGCTTAAGCAGGGCATTCGAGCCGCTTGCCGTGGCTACAAACTGCAGATTGGTCCAGCCTATCGCCCAGCTATTCGTCAGATCGAAGAGTGAGCTTCCGTTCCATGTGCACAAGAACTCGTTAGGGGTCTTGCCGTCGGGACTGTTAAGCCAGCAGGAAACCAGATACCGCTGTCCGCTACTGGTCCCAAGCGTTTGTGAGAGATAGCCGTAGGTTGACATAGGTCCCAGTTGAACGCCGTATGTTCCTGAATGAGCATAGGATGAGCCGGTCACAACATAACTGTGCGTCGTGTCACCGGATCGTGTCCACCACGTAAAGTCACCCGTTTCAAATCCGCCGTTCTGCACCATATTCTGCCCTATGCCAAGCGTCATCAGGCGCCCCTGAGTCACGCCGCTTGTCTGGTTGACGAACCATAGCGTCCCTTCGTAAGCGCCGACAGAAAGGCTGCCTGCGGCTGTAGTCAGACTGACGGTCACGTTCGTTCCGGGCCCGCCCTTCGTCAGCGTTCCGCTTGTGGCTGACATCGCGAGCCACGCCGATGACGTGCTCAGCGACCACGTAATTGTGCCACTCATTCCGTTCGTTAACCAAAATGTCCCGCTCATCCTGCTGAATGGCCCACCAACCGGACCATTCGCGGAAAACCCGTTGGCCGGCGTAACGATCAAGGAATCAATTGTCGCCAGCGCATTGATGATGTTTTTGCCGTTCGGCGTGCCCCACCCAGTGCAAAGATCGTAGCCGGATACGGCGTGGAATTCATTGGGACTGGAAGACCATGTGTTGTCTCCAGTAGTGATATCGTGAAAACAGTTCGCATAACCCGCGCTCCTGCCAATGGTGTAAAGGGCCGGATTCAGGAAGCCGACAGCAGAGATCCCGTTGCTCATTGCCTGTTGATTGATTAAAGCCGTTAGGCCCGCCCACAGTGGTGCCGCACAACTCGTTCCACCTTCGCCAGTAATCTGGCTGCCGTCATCAGCTATCACAAAAACGTTGTCGGCAGTCAGCGCTACATCAGGAATATTCCGCATCGTGGTAGAGCCCTGGTTTGCCGACATGCTGACGCCCAACTGCCAAGGCGGAATTGGATAGGCTTGGCTTATCCCGCCACTGCTTCCAATCCCTCCACCCCAATTCCATGTTGTTTCCGACACCCATGCCCCGCCGGCACCGCTCGTCGTCAGTGTTGTGCCGCCAACAATCGTTATGTACGGATCGTCATCAGGCGTTGGGATGTCGCCAGTGCACGCGTCCGAGTCGCCGGAAGCATTGAAAAATGACTGGCCCTGCGCGGCAAATTCCTGAAAGAGCAGTTCCGATGTGGAATCAATCGGAAAATCCCAACTGCAACTAATCTGTCTGGCGCTATTGTCCGACGCCATCTGGCCAAGAATACTATCCCCGAGATTGCCTTCATAAATTGTCACGCCCGAAAGGCCCGGAGCCATCGAGATTGCCAGCTCAATATCCAAAGCCACCTCTATGTTGTTACCTCCAGGCGTGCCCCTGAATCCATCCAACAACACGTTCTGCAGTGGCACGCTGGGGAGACCGGCTTTGCTTTCATATGCCCCAATATCGCGTTGATAATAGCCGTCGAACTCAAGCAATCCAATGCTCTGTCCTGTGCCTGTCAGAGAAACGCCAGGCACATATGCCGCCCTGAAATCGCTTCCCATATATGAACCGCTCGGTCCCGAACCGGCTTTGCCCACCACCTTCCCACTCGCTGCGGCGGCATCAGGAGCCCGGTTCTTGGCGTGAGGCAGATTGAAGTTGTCCAGCCCGCTGATGTGCAGAACGGGAACCGCCAGATCCAGCGAAGGCTCGACATCGGAAGCGAAAAACGTGCGAGCTTCCTTCGGATGACGGTAAACCTGCATGTGGACGTGTAACGCTTTTCCCACGTCCGCGACAGACGCTTCCACATCCAGAACCACGCGGTTGGAATGAGCAGCCGTGACCCGGAACCCGTTTGCCCTGACGAAAGCGATCAAAGCCTGATAATCCTGCTCGGTCGGCCCAAATCGCTTCGTGAACTGCTCCGACGTCAGGTAGTGACGGTAGTTTGGGCTTGCCGGATTGTAAATATCCTGCAACAGGTTTGTTAACGCCTCCTGATTGCGCAACGGCAACCCAATGGCCAGATTCATGCGATTCGTACTATCCAGCCGGGCGATGGATGGAAGGTTTTTTGCCGCTTTCGGGACGTGCCCCGAAAGTAATTGCATATCCGCCGAGCAAACCGTCGCTGAGAAAAGTGAACCACCGAACAGAAAGGCAAAAAGCGCCGATCGCAGGAAGCCACGAATAATCCCGACTCCATCGACAATGTCAAATGCGCTGGTATGAAACGCTTTCATGGCTCCCGCGGACTTTCCCATCTTCGTCCCGTAAGATTGATTCTGATTAATCACCATAATGTCCCCATTACTACGACATGAGCAGACCAAACATCCAACCATCATCTTTTTAAATATGCTAACACAAGCATGGTCGCAATGGAAGCGGAGAAAGAAGTTTTTAATGATTCGGCGGGCACCGCTTTGCGTCTTTCAGTGTTTGGTTTGATCACCGCAAATCCAAAGATGTTGACTTTGCCAAAAACACCGCATAGAAGTCCAAACCATTAACAACCAATCATGCGAGGAAACATCGATGACAAAACCTATTCTCGGCGCGCAATTGTACACGGTACGGGACTTCGTAAAGACGATCCCTGACATCGTGGAAACTCTCAAGAAAATTCGAAAGATCGGCTACACCACCATCCAGATTTCCGGGTTCGGGCCGGTTGATCCGAAGGAAGTGGCAAAGGTGGTAAAGGATTCCGGGCTGAAAGCAGTTGCCTCGCATATTGGCTGGGACCGATTCCTGAACGAGTTGGATGCGGTGATTGCAGAACACAAGATGTGGGGCTGCTCGCATCCCGCAATAGGCGGATTGACACCGGAATACTTCTCCAATGACGGCTTGAAGAGGTTCATTGGCGAAGTAACACCCATCGCAAAACGGCTTGCCGGAGAGGGAATGGATTTTTCCTATCACAACCACAACCACGAGCTTGCCCGCCACGGCGCCAAGACATGGCTGGCCGCTCTCTATGAACAAACCGATCCAAAACTGCTGAAGGCGGAGATAGACACATACTGGATTCAAGCCGGCGGCGGCGATCCGGCGGCCTGGGTGCGCAAATGTGCGGGGCGTGAGCCGCTCATCCATCTCAAGGACATGCTCATCCTGCCTGATCGCCAGATCAGGATGGCGGAAGTTGGAAACGGCAACATGAACTGGGCCGCCATTCTCAAGGCAGCTGAAGAAAGCGGCGTGGAACATTTGCTCGTCGAGCAGGACGATTGCTATGGACGGGACCCATTTGAATCGCTGGCAATCAGTTACAAGTATCTCACTGGACTTGGATACAAATGAGGCCATCATGTATCTGACGGGATTCGCCGACGAAGCGGCATCGAGTCTGGACGGCCAGATCGTGGCAACAAAGGAACTGGGCTGGAAACATGTCGAGTCGCGTAATATTGACGGCAAGAATATTCACGACCTTTCCGACAAAGATTTCGATGTCGCTCGCGAAACACTCGGGAAAGCTGGCATCGTAATAAATTGTTTCGGCTCCGCGATTGCCAACTGGGGCAAAAACATTGACCAGCCTTTCGACTCGTCGCTCGCTGAGGCCAGGCGCGCAATACCCAGAATGAAGCGCCTCGGAACAAAGTTGATCCGTATCATGAGCTTTGCCGTCCTGAAAGACCGCGGTACTGACGACCAGATGGAAGAAGAACGTTTTCGACGCCTGCGGGAACTGCAAAAGATGTTTGGTGATGAAGGGATCACGCCAGTTCATGAGAACTGCATGAATTACGGCGGTATGGGCTGGACATACACGCTTAAAATGCTGGAGAAAGTGCCAGGACTCAAGCTTGTGTTCGACACGGGCAATCCGGTCTCATCGAAAGATTTTACAAAAAAACCTCCACATCCAATGCAATCGGCCTGGGAATTCTATTCGCATGTAAAGGAACATATCGCTTACATTCATATCAAGGACGGCATCTGGGACAAGGCAAAGAACGTGATGACCCATACATTCCCCGGAGAAGGCGAAGGCGATGTGCGGCGGATTCTAAAGGACATGCTGGATGGCGGTTATGACGGCGGCATTTCCATCGAGCCGCATATGGCGGTTGTCGCGCATGACAACTCGGTGCAATCTCCTGACGAGATAAGGTTCCGCAATTATATTGAGTATGGCAGGCGGCTGATGAAGATAGTCGCTGAAATCAAGAAGTAAACTGGACGACCGGGCGACTTAAATGAAAAGGCAAACGCTGAAAAGGCGGACGGCGACAAGCTCTACCCCTTCCGTGGCATTCACACGCTGGGAGGGCGCATCTTGTGCGCCGCAAGTCAGTCAGCTGCCCGCAGAAAACAATGACGGTTGACAATGGCTGACGACATTACTCCAATGATGCGGCAATACCGCCAGATCAAGGCGAAATTACCGCATGGCGTAATTCTTTTCTTCAGGCTCGGAGACTTCTACGAGATGTTCTTCGAAGACGCGATCGAGGCTGCGCCAATCCTGAATATCGCACTCACGAAACGCCACACGACACCGATGTGCGGCGTGCCGTTCCACTCGGTTGAAAGCTACATTTCAAAGTTGATAAAGGCCGGCAAGAAAGTGGCGATGTGCGAACAGACCGGGGATCCGGCAGCCGCAAGCGGCATCGTCCGACGGGAGGTGACGCGAATCGTCACGCCGGGCACCGTCACTGAAGACAACATTCTCGATTCGAACCGGCACAATTATCTTGCAGGCATCTGTCGCCTCGGCGACTTGTTCGGCATCGCTGCGCTGGATCTTTCTACGGGGCTTTTCTGGGGCGAAGAAGTATCAGGCGCGGATGCATTACGCGACAACTTGAGACGACTCGCGCCAACCGAATGTCTTGTGCCGGACGAGCAATTGAAAGACCAGGTTCTCAGCGGCGTGCTCGGCCTGACATCATCGTCATTGCACGTGACCGGTTGCGAGGATTGGACTTTCGAGTATGATGCCGCTTATGATGGCATGATCCGCCATTTTGCGGTCAAATCGCTTGAAGGATTCGGCTGTGAGGGCAGGAACTGCATCGTTCGTGCAGCTGGTGGCGTGCTGCACTATGTCAAGGAGGAGCTGCTTCGACAACTCGGCCACGTTCGATCCTTTCACGTAAGAAGCTCTTCTGATTTCCTGTTGTTGGACGATGCCACCTGTATCAACCTCGATCTCGCGCCTCTGCGGGCGGGCGGCGGAACTCAGACACTTCTGAAAGTTCTCGATGTCACGAAAACCGCGATGGGCGCACGAAAATTGCGCGATTGGACGCTCCGTCCACTGGCCAATCTTAAAGAAATCACGAAACGCCACGATGCCGTGGAATCTTTTTGCAAGAGCCGTTCATTGATGACTGATGTGCGAGAGGCGTTTTCCGGCGTGAGAGATATGGAGCGTGTGCTTTCCAGGATTGTCGCTGGAAGCGGCAATGCCAGGGACGTTGCGGCAATTGGCCAGTCTGTAGCATGCCTGCCGACAATCAAAACTCTTGTCGAAAGCAGTCCTGTATCTCTGATCCGTGATTTGTCAGCCGCAATTGTGCCGCTGCCTGAGCTTGTCGGCTTTATCGGAAAAGCTATCGTGGATGAACCGCCCATCGCAATCAAGGAAGGCGGTATCATCCGGGATGGATACAATGCACAACTTGACGAACTCCGGCATTCCGCAACCGAGGGCCGCACATGGCTGGCCGAATATCAGGCGCGAGAACAGCAGCGAACAGGGATAAAGACACTCAAAGTCAGGCATAACAAAGTGTTCGGGTATTACATTGAAGTTTCCAAAGGACAATCGAGCAACGTGCCTGCCGACTACACAAGAAAGCAGACGCTGGTCAATGCCGAACGCTTTATAACACCAGAATTAAAGGAATATGAAAACAAGATTTTCGGCTCCGGCGACAAAGCCATGGCCCTGGAGTATGAGCTCTTCCTTGAAGTTCGGGATGCAGTTATTGCGGAGACGAAGATCATTCAATCAACCGCGGAGGCGCTCGCCCAGTTGGACGTGCTGGCTTCACTGGCCGACAGAGCACTGAACATGCGTTATGTGCGGCCCAAAATGACTTCTGGCGATCTCATCAGAATCAAGGACGGACGGCATCCGGTGATCGAGCAAATGCCTGACACTGAACGATTCGTGGCCAACGATACCCTGCTGGATTGCACCACGAATCAACTGATCATTATCACTGGCCCCAACATGGCCGGAAAATCAACCTACATAAGGCAGGTTGCGCTGATTGTGATCATGGCCCAGATAGGTTCTTTCGTTCCGGCGACAGAAGCCGAAATTGGCGTAGTGGACCGCGTGTTCACACGAGTCGGCGCAAGCGACGATATTTCCAGGGGGCGCAGCACGTTCATGGTCGAGATGCAGGAAACCGCCAACATTCTGAACAACGCAACTTCGCACAGTCTGATTGTTCTCGACGAAATCGGTCGTGGCACCAGCACTTTCGACGGCATCAGCATCGCGTGGGCAGTGGCGGAATATCTCCATAACAATCCGCGTGTAAAGGCCAAGACGCTTTTTGCCACACACTACCATGAGCTAACCGACCTCGCTCTCACCATGGAAGGCGTGAAGAATTACAATGTGCTTGTACGCGAACAGGGCGAGCGTATTGTTTTCCTTCGCAAGATAGTTCAGGGTGGCTCAGATAAGAGCTATGGAATCCAGGTGGCCCGTCTTGCAGGCATGCCCCAGGAGGTGATAGATCGCGCTGGGGAAATTCTTGCGAACCTGGAAGAGGGCGAATTCGGCGAGACCGGCCAGCCAAAAATCGCAAGCCGCAGCAAAAGAGGAAAGGACAATCCGCTGCAGATGTCGCTATTTCAGGGTTAACGCAGATTGTTAAGAAACCTGAGTGGCAATGCGAATCAGTTAAAACACAGCTTTACGACTTCCCTGAATGTCCTGACAAAATGTGGCTTGAGTCCGCGCTTGATGTGGGCAGGAAGCTCATCGAAATCCTTCTTGTTCTCTGCGGGAAAAACAAGATTCACGACGTTCACACGTTTGGCTGCGATCGTTTTTTCCTTGAGACCGCCAATAGGCATCACCCAGCCGGCAAGCGACAATTCGCCGGTCATGGCGAACCCAGCCTTTATGGGCTTATTCAGCGCCAGCGAATAAAGCGCCGACGCCATGGTCACACCAGCCGACGGCCCGTCTTTTGGCGTCGCGCCTGCGGGAACATGGAGATGGATGTAATTCTTCTGAAAGAAGTCCCGGGCTTTCGCGTTGGCATTTAGGAAGGATCTCACATAGGTGTAGGCAATCTCCGACGATTCGATCATGACGTTACCGAGCTGGCCTGTCTGCTTGAATCCACCCTTGCCCGTATCCACGTTCGTCGCTTCGACGTACAAAGTGTCGCCACCCATGCTTGTCCATGCCAGCCCCATCACAATGCCGGACGCCGGTTTCTTGCGGTAGTTTTCCTCGGTAAATTGCCGCCTGCCCAGCAGCTTTCGGATGTCCTTGACGCCTATATGGAATCGAGTGCGCTTCTTCTCGACTATTTGTTTCACTGACTTGCGAATGATTGTCTTGAGATGATTCTCCATCCCGCGTACACCAGGCTCCCGCGAGTAGCCCTCAATCACTTCGCGCAGCGCATCGGACGAAATGTCAACCTGCTCTTTTGTAACGCCGTGAGCTGCAAGCTGCTTTGGAATCAAGTGCCTCGTTGCGATCTCCATCTTTTCCTGCATGATGTAACCCGCGAGTTTGATCACTTCCATGCGATCCAGCAACGCCCTTGGAATCGTGTCCAACTGATTCGCGGTGCAGATAAAGAAGACATTGGATAGGTCGAACCTGACATCGAGATAATGATCGAGAAACTCCTTGTTCTGCTCCGGATCGAGCACTTCCAGCAGGGCCGACGCGGGATCCCCCTGGTAGCTCGCGCCGATCTTGTCTATTTCGTCTATCATGATGACCGGGTTGGCGCTCTTGCTGGTTTTCATCGCCATTATGAACTTGCCGGGCAACGCGCCTATGTAAGTGCGGCGATGCCCCTTGATCTCGGCCTCGTCACGAATGCCACCAACGGAGAATCGATAGAAGTTTCTGCCGATGCTGCGTGCAATGGATTGACCGAGAGAGGTCTTGCCTACTCCAGGCGGACCCACGAAACAAATGATCGTTCCGGAGATGTTTCCTTTCATGATCCCGACGGCGAGAAACTCGAGAATGCGCTCCTTCACATCTCCAAGCCCGTAATGGTCATGGTCCAGAATCTTCCTGGCTTTCCTGATGTCGTAACTGTCCTTCGTGAAGATTCCCCACGGCAGGATCGTCAGCCAGTCCAGATAGGTGCGGCTGACGTTGAATTCAGGAGAAGTCGGCTCAAGGAGTTTGAGTTTATCTATTTCTTCCTTGATGCGTTCACTGGCCTCTGTAGTCAGCTTGAGCTTTTTGATCCGTTCCTCGAAACGCTCGACCTCCGCTTCCTTGCCTTCCTTGGCGAGCCCAAGTTCCTTCTTGATTGCCTTTAGTTGTTCGCGAAGAAAGAATTCCCTCTGTTGCGTTGTAACCTTGTCTTCGATCTGCTTGTTGATGCGGCCCTGCACTTCGGAAAT
>CAZASC010000057.1:0-21841 GCA_964487695.1 uncultured Victivallales bacterium | reverse complement strand
CTCACGAGACCGACCACTGTGGTCTTTGGCACAACTAACAGCATTCTCTATAAGAGCGTGAAGGGCTATGGGATCGTCACCATGACGGTGTCGAATGCGACGCAGGGACAGGTCGTCAGCGTGAACATGTCGGAAGTGGTCAGCGGAATATACCAGGCCGATCTTGTGGCAAATTGGGGAATAAACAATTACATAGTGTCATGCACAGATCCGAAAGCTTCTGACAGCATGGTTCTGGCTGTCGAGGTGCCGGATACGGTGCCGCCGATGCTTGCATCCCTGAGCAATCAGCTTTACCAGCTCGAATGGCAAATGACCAATGTCACGGCGGCAGTCCAGGGCATTCCAACGACGCTGTCGCCCATGCTCGCGTCCATCAGCAACGACCTTGCGCAGGTGCAATGGCAGATTACAAACGCGCTGATGTCGCAAGTCAGCGGCATCACGAACTCCATCAATCCGGTGCTGGCGGGTTTGAGCAACAACATGAATTCGACATTGTTCAGTCTTACGAATACCATGCCGGCCGGATTCGCTGGTTTGAGCAACAATCTGGTTACGGCCACTTCGAACATAACGAATACGTTTTCGACGGGGATTGCGGGTTTGAGCAACAATCTGCTGGCGGCCACTTCGAACATAACTAATACGTTTTCAACTGGAATGGCGGCGCTGAGTAATAATATCGCGGCTGCTCAGGCTGTGATAACTAACACGCTTGCCCCGCAATTGCTGGCGTTGAGTAACGATATGACTTCGGTAAAGTGGCAGCTTACAAACGCGATTCCGGGTAGCATTGCTTCGTTGAGCACTGGCGTCGCCACAGTGCAATTCGAGATCACGAATACGCTGGCGACCCAGGTGGGCAACATCACGAACGCGTTGATGCCCGAGCTGCTTTCGCTGAGCAATCAGATGAACGCGGCCACATGGCAATTGACCAACGCAATCCCGAGCAGCATAGCATCGCTCAGCACGGGCATCGCGAGTGTCCAGTTCCAGCTCACGAATACGCTGCTGTCGGGAGTGAACAATATTACCAACACGTTGACGCCACAGTTGCTGTCGTTGAGCAACCAGATGAATGCGGCCACATGGCAACTGACGAACGCACTTCCCAATATGATAGCCTCGCTAAGCACGGACGTTTCCATGGTGCAATTCCAGATCACGAATACGCTGGCGACCCAGGTGAGCAACATCACGAACTCCATCAATCCGGTTCTTTCCGGCTTGAGCAACGAAGTGAATTCAGTGCGGTTCGATATAACCAACACGCTGGCAGCCGGAGTGGCGGCATTGAGCAACGATATGATAGCTGTGACTATGGCCTTGACGAACACGCTTCCCGGAAGGCTTGATTCCATAAGCAACAGCATTTTTGCGTCTCAAGCGATCATAACCAATACGCTTGCGCCCCAATTGCTGATCCTGAGCAATAACGTCACAGCTCTTCAATTCCAACTCACGAATTCCATTGAGCCGTCACTGGCCGCTCTCAGCAATAATTATGTCCAGGTGCTGGCAACCGCCAGCAATATTCTGGGGTCGGTGACAAACAGCGCCACGAAGGCGGACATGGTCTCTGTTATCGCAACTCTGACCAATGTTGCGGCTGAGGTGAACGGTCTCAAGGGTGCCGATTTGACGGGGGTTGAATCTTCGCTGACAAGCCTGCAGTCCGCAGTGGCCGGCATCAATGGCGTAAACCTGACCGGCTTGCCGGCAGCGGTGGGATCAATCGCGGCGGCCGTCAGGGGCATTGACGTTTCAGGCATAGCGACAATTGAAACTCAACTTGGCATCAACAATTCATCCAGCCCTGATACTGTTTTCGGTCAGCTCTCGCAATTGCAGTCGCAATTGGGGACTGTCGGTTCCAGCGCGTCTGATGCATCCCAGAAGGCTCAAATGGCCAAGACCGATGCAAGCTCGGCGTCAAGCGGTGTTCAGGCGCTCAAGACGGATATCGAGAAGGGAGATTTGCAGAGTGCGTTGCAGATGCTTACGCAGATCAATGATTCGATAGGCAAGGCCCAAGCCAATATTGCCCAGATTCCGGACATGGTTAAATTCAACGAGCTGTACGACAAGCTTAATGAAACATCCGATGCTATAACTGCGGTGGCTAAGGGCAAAGGATTGGTTGTTAGCACCCAGGATGTGAGCACAGTCACGGGGCCTGAAACCAAGGGACTCGGCGGCTTGAATGAGCGTCTGGACGAGGTGAAGTCACGATTGTTGTTCATACAGAAGCTGGCGGATGAGAAGGCGAACGAGCCTGTCATTCAGGAGGACTGGCGCGGCGTGGCGGAGTGATGGGTTTGACGGCTTATTTCCTTTTGCTAGTCGTGCGCCTTGTTGATAATATCTGGGAGCAATGATGTATAACACCAGAGCAGAGTCTGTGCGTATTTGCGCTTCTGTGTGCGTATTTGCGGCAAGCACGCTGCTGTTCGTCGCCCCATCCCATGCCGGCAAGATAGTTTTGACTGTCAGCGCCGGCAATCCCATAGGCACAGCGCAGAAGACGCCGGTCGAGGTGGATCTTCCACCTGGGATTGGAACAAACGACATCATAGATCTTGGTGGACTGCAACTCGGCTACAATGTCGCGAAGGACATCTACTACGTCTATAAGGATGATCTGGAACTTGGACCGAAGGAAATAAGGACATTCAACGTAGAATTGAACGATGTATGGGTCATTTCGAAAAAGGAAACGGACGAATTACGGAAGCGGTCATTGGATCTGGCCGGGAAACTAAAGGGGAAGAAGGATTATGAGACTGCCGAATTGCTCGGCAAGCAGATTGAGAAGAATCTGGGGGAAATAGACGCGTCGCAGGCCCAGAATTCGCTGGCGGCAGGCGCGAAGAAAATTCAGCACATTAAAGCGTACGAGAGTGATCTTCTGGTCATGAAGAGGGTCAAGATTGACATCAGACGTGTCGAAAACATGGTGCTGGCCCTTGGCGTGGATCCTGGCGGACTCGTTGATGACAGCAGGATAATCGCCCCGCTGAGAAGGAACCAGGAATCGGCGAGACCGGACGCCCGCATTGTCATTGACAGGATAATCGTACATAATAAGTCGCCCAACGAGGCGCAGAGGATACCGCTGCGGCGCGATCTGCCGCCTGAAGTCAAAGCCGCCGATATTCAGGATTCCGCCGGGTTGGATGTCGGAATTGATCCCAGGAACAATGTGACTTATGTCCAGAAGAGCGATCTGGTGCTCGGCACGAACGCAACCATTTCGTTCGACGTGAAGATCAAGGACAGGTGGAACGTCAATGGGCCGCGCATTCCAGCGCTCCAGGCAAGCGCGAGCAATCTTCTCGAACGCATAGCGCTAAAGGGAAAATTCACTTCCATAGTGGATAGACTTCACGCTATTGAAGGCGAACTTGACGATATATCTAAAGAGCACGGGCCTGCAGAGTTCAACGATAAATACATCGAATACTATCGGAGGCAGAGCGACCGTGTTGACGTCATAGAGCAGAAGATTGCCAGGATCGAGGCGGCGCTGCGACCGATTGAGGTAGGCAGTAAACTTGGCTTCAATCTCAAGCCGCCGAGCACAAAGTCAACGTGGCTGGTTATTTATATTGTCCTTGGTTTTCTCGCCCTGATGAGCTTATTATTCTTCCTCAGCTGGTTCGGCAGGTCAAAAGCCGAGAAGATGGAAGATTCGCCTCCGCCGGCGGATGAGAAATAGCTGAGGTTGTCGTCGCATGGCTCTGAAGATAGATATCCTCAAACTAAAGGAACACGGCACAGTAGCCGAAATCAAGCAGGATGTCATTCACGTCACAGGCTTGACGAATTGCATGAACGGCCAGCTCGTGAGCATTGGCGAGTCTTCCCGGGGTGTAATCGTAGGATTCGATCCAAACTATGTGCTGGTTCTGCTGGTCAAGGAAGGCGCACCAATAAAACCGGGCGACGAGGTTGTCTCGACGCTGGACGAATTCCGGGTGCCGGTGGGATCCGCATTTATCGGGCGGAGAGTCAACGCGCTGGCGGAACCGATAGATGGTTGCGGCCCCGTCAAGGAAAACGCGATGTATCCAATCTTCGGGAAGGCGCCATCGGTGCTCGAAAGAATTCCCCTGGCAGAAGTTCTCCAGACGGGCACCAAGATAGTTGACATGATGAAGCCGATAGGCAGGGGGCAAAGGATGCTCATCATCGGCGACCGCATGACCGGGAAGACAACGATAGGTGTGGATGCCATTCTTAATCAGAAGGGCAAGGGCGTGCAGTGCATATACTGCTGCATAGGGAAATCTGAATCCGCATTGAACAAGGTCATTGAGACGTTCGACAGGGGGGGCGTCTGGGATTACGGAATGATTGTCGCCGCCACGGCAGCCGATCCGATGGGGCAGCAGTATCTTTCGCCGTACGTTGCGGCCAGCCTCGGGGAGTATTTCATGTACGAGAAGCACGGACATGTTCTGGTGGTGTTTGACGATTTCACAAAACATGCATGGGCTTACCGCCAAATATCCTTGCTGTTGGAACGCGCTCCGGGAAGGGACGCTTATCCCGGTGACATATTCTACATTCACTCCCAGCTTGTCGAACGTGCGGGGAAGCTCAAGATGGAAAGGGGCGGAGGCTCCATGACGTTTCTGCCGATCGTGGAGACGCAGCAGGGCGATATTGCGGGCTATATTCCGTCGAACACGGTCTCGATGACGGATGGCCAGATATACACGAGTTCTGTTCTGTTCGGGGAAGGCTTCAAGCCGGCCATCGACATGGGACTTTCGGTGTCTCGTATCGGCAACAAGGTGCAATGGAACGCAATGCGAAAGCTGACCGGAATGCTCCAGCTCGAGTTCGTCAGATACAAAGAGCTTGTCAAGTTGACGCGCATCAAGGCGGGCGTTTCCGCGGATGTCGAGAAACGCATGAAGAGAGGGAAGATACTTGAGGAACTTTTGAAGCAGGATGCAAACAGTCCGGTTCCCATGGAAGACCAGGTAGTTGCGTTGTTTGCGCTTCAGGCGGGTTATTTCAATGATATCGAACCTGAAGAAGTGAAATCGAGGATGCAGCAGCTCTTTGCACAGGTGAAGGAGAAACGTCCTGATTTGATAGAGGATTTGATCAAGAACAACAAGATGACCGATGAGATCAAGGAGGGGTTGAATGAGCAGATTGCCCAATTCTCCTATTCCGCTGTTTAAGATCAAGGTCCAGGAAAAGGGCCGGATCAGGGACATCAAGGAGATGATTGTCCGGGTAGATGGATTGCCCTCCTGCTTGAACGGCCAGATAGTTGACCTCGGCGACGAGGTCAAAGGCATTATCATGGGATTCGACGAGCATGACGTGCTGGTGCTGGTTCTTGGAGAAACCAGCAAGCTAAGGATGGGCAAGGAAGTTCTGGGCGTGAGCGAGCCATTTAAGATCCCGGTGGGCGAAAAGTTTATTGGTCGAGCAGTGACTGCTCTTGGCTATCCCTGCGATCGGGGAGACGCTGTAGAGGCCGACGATTTTTATCCCGTCTTCAGGGATTCTCCGCCTATCACTCACCGCGCCACCATGGATCAGTCCCTGGCGACCGGAACCAAGATAGTGGATATTTTCGTGCCCCTCGCAAAGGGACAGAGAGAGCTCATTCTCGGCGATCGCATGACCGGCAAGACGGCAATAGCGATTGATGCGATCATCAATCAGAAGGGCCGCAATGTCGTATGCATCTACTGCGCGGTCGGGAAGTCCGTTTCGGCTCTTGAGAAGGCAACTTCCACGCTGAATGACGCCGGCTCGCTCGATTACACCATTATAATGGTGGCAACAGATGCGACTCCCGCCGGTGAACAGTATCTTGTTCCATTCGCGGCGGCTTCGATGGCCGATTACTTCGCGGGGAAAGGCCGTGATGTGCTGCTGGTGTTCGACGATCTCACAAAGCATGCATGGGCATATCGCCAGCTCTCTCTTTTGCTGGACAGGCCGCCGGGCCGGGAAGCGTACCCCGGCGATATATTCTATGTTCAGACACAGCTGATAGAACGCGCTGGCAAATTCAATGCAGAGCATGGAAACGGCTCCATAACGTTCATTGGAATTGCGGAAACCCAGCAGGGCGACCTGACTGGATACATACCATCGAATCTGGCCTCCATGTGCGACGGGCAGATATTCATGAGCGGCAGCATCTTTGCGGAAGGCTTCAGGCCGGCGATAGACATTTCCCTGTCGCTCTCCATCATAGGTGGTCGCGCGCAGCCGCCTATTGTAAGGGAGCTCAGCAGGCCGCTTCGCGCGGATTATGCGCGGTACCGTGAAATCGTGAAACTGAGTAAACTACAGTCCGGCCTTTCCGGCGAGGCGGAGAAGACCGTCAGAAAGGGCGAGTCGATTATGTCCGTCCTCAGGCAGGGGCAGTTCGCACCTGTCGGGCTTGCGGAACAGATCCTTCTCTTGTACGCGCTCCATAAAGGGGCGTTGCTCAACAAAACGGAGGATGAAAAAAACAGTTTCAGGAAGGAAATCTATCGGTTTGCCTGTGAGTATAATCAGGCGCTTCTTGACGATATTGTGGAAAGACCGGAGCTTACTTCGAGGGTGGATGCCGGATTGGCCGAAATATTGGACGCTTATTTTCATCGGGAAAAATGAACGTCGAACTAAAGGGAGAAGCAGTATCAAGGTAAGAATCCTTAACCCAAAGCACATTATTTTCGATGGCGAGGCGAAGAGTGTTTTTTTGCCGGGCGACATGGCTGAATTTGAATTACTGGATTTTCATGCGCCGATCGTCAGCCTGCTGAGGCCGGGCAACGTTATAGTTGACTGGAAGACAAAGATTCGCATCAAAAAGGGAATGGTGACGTTTGACAAGAACGAGTGTATGGTTCTTGTCGAAGAATGAGACGCCGGGCGCTTTGAACGACGATGGAGACTTTCTCAATAGTTTTGGTAATGTTCGTGGTGATCATAGGGCCTTCGGCTGTGATCGGCGCGATCGGATATGCCAGCATAAGGGCGCTCGGCAGAAATCCATCGGCGGCGCCGGTCATTCTGAAGGCGATGATATATGCTTTGATATGTGCGGAATCAATAGCTGTAATAGCCCTGCTTATACTGTTCCAGTTGTTCGGCAGGGGCTCGACGTGAAAGACTGGGATGAATCGAAAGATGTGAACCGTAACTTGCTGAACGGATAACCACGAGCGGGTGGGGGAAGAATGCACGACATACTGACAATCTGGATGCCCATTTTGGTGACGCATCTATGCGTTCTGGTCGTTATAATATTTGTGATCAAGCGGCTTCTTTTAAGCGACACTCTGCAGGCCGTGAGCAGAATCCGGCAGGTGGAGGCTGAAGTCAGAAAGCGCGAAGAGGCGATCAGAAGAGAAATCGAAGAGCATGAGAAGGAGTTCACGCGAAAGAAGGCCGAGGCCGAGGAAGAACTGCAGCGGCAGCGGGAATCGTCCGAGAAAGAAGTCGGAAAACTGAGGGAGCAGATGATTTCGGATGCGAGGAAGGAAGGCGACGCAATCATCGAGCAGGCAAAGAAGAACGAAGACAAATTCAGGAAGCAGATCGCCCAGGATATGGAAGAGAAGGCCGTGGACTATGGATCGCAGATATTCAAGCTGGTCATGAGCGAGAAGGTGAACGAAGTCCTGAACGAACAATTCATTACTGAACTGCTCGATGCCGTGGAACAGATTGACTCCAGCAGTATTACTGTGGATCCCAGCAACGCTGAATTCAAGTCAAGCCATCCGATCAATGCTGTGCAAAAAGAACGTTTGGAAAAACTGCTGGAGGAAAAATTCGGCGCAAGGATAAAGGTCAACGAGAAGATCGAGGAAGATCTTATGGCCGGGTTGGTCTTCAAGATGGGCAGTCTGGAAATAGACGGCAGCCTGCTCAATCGTTTCCAGGAGGCGGCAAGCGAAATCAGGAAGAATGTCATTGGATGATTTTGCTTAAAAGCCCGTGATTTGCGCCGCGTGAGGTCACGCGCCTACAGAAAGAGGCAGTTTTGTAGGCCCGGTGACCACACCGGGCGAGTTTTTAGTGGAATTGGATGATGTGACGTGAGGCGGAAGCTGGGGATTTTGGAAGACGTGACATGCAACTGACGGAAATACGAAAAGAGTTGAGGTTCAACGTCGAACTCGTCCAGTTGATCGAGACGCTGAAGAATATAGCGGCTCAAGAGTATCACATGATGGAGAAGGAGAAGGAGCGTTTCGATATGTTTATGGACGCATTCTCCGGCTTCTTCAGAGTCGTCAACCTCGTGAACGTCGAAGATCCGCTGGTGAAAGTCGTCTCCGATGTCCTTGGAATCGTGGTTGTCACGTCTGACTCCGGTTTCATGGGGGGGTTGAATCAAGGCGTTATTCGTGCTGCCGCCCAGGCACAGGGGGATTTGCCCGACAGCAAGGTTGCCTTGATCGTGATTGGAGACAAAGGTGCGGGTTCTTATACCGATCAGGGACGGGAATTTAAATTTTTCAAAGGTATCAATCCGCCTGTCACCGAAGACAAGATTTATCAGCAGGCGGTCGAAATCAGGGAATACATTGTGAATGAAGTGCTTGCGCTGCGAATGGGCAAAGTGGTGCTGGCATATCCAAAGCCAATTTCATTTTCGGCGCAGCAAATAGAAGTGATAAATATCCTTCCGTGCGGAGAATTATTCGACAAGAATGCCGAGAGCGAGATTGCGCGAAGGGCGGAAGGCAAGGGGCTGATCGGCGATGCCGGCAATGTGATTGTCGAATCCTCGTTTCCCGACATGGTGCAGTATCTGGCCGGCACATGGGTGGAGTCGAAGCTGTTCGAGGTGTTTGAAGACAGCAAGCTCGCAGAGTTCTCCGCCAGGGCAATGCATCTGGAGGGAAGTTACCAGAAACTTGAAAGCGAACTGAAGAAGATCAAACACCTGGCGTTCAAAGCGGCACACGAACAGATTGACAAGGGCATGCGTGAAAGCTTCGCTGCCAAGGGTGGAAGAGCCAGGAGGCAGAAGAAGGACGCGGCGTAGGACTGGAGGATCTAGATCATGAGTGCTGAAATAGCGGTGGCAGCCGGGAAAAAAGGCAAAGTCGTTTCTGTCCAAGGACCTGTCGTCGATGTCAAATTCGATCGCATAGAAGATATCCCGGATCTGCACGAAACCGTCATGACCAAGACGTTTGACAAGAGGGAGATCGCACTGCTTGTCGCCGAACATCTTGAGGGCAACATCGCACGGTGCGTGGCGCTGGCCTCAACGCTCAACCTGCAGAGAAACGCCGTTGCGGCCTCTTCAGGACATACTCTCGCAATCCCTGTCGGCGATGCGCTCTTTGGAAGGATTGTCAATGTGATGGGAAAGCCGATTGATGGCAAGGGGCCGATTGACACGGGTGGCAAGGAAGCTCCGATATACCGGGATGTATCCAAGGTCGTCATGAATGTCTCTGAACTGGCTTCGGGCAAGACCGAGGTGGTCGAGACAGGGATCAAAGTCGTGGACATCCTGTTCCCCGTGGTGCGAGGCAGCAAGACAGGCGTAATCGGGGGGGCAGGTTGTGGCAAAACCGTGCTCATCATGGAGTTGATCCACAACATCGTGGAAGAGCATGAAGGGGCTTGTGTGTTCACCGGCATTGGCGAACGTATTCGCGAGGGCAACGAGCTGTATCACGAATTCGAGCAAGCCGGCATTCTCAATAAGATCATGATGGCATTCGGCCAGATGGATGAACCGCCTGGAGCCAGATTCAACATTGCGATGACGGGAATAACGCTGGCGGAATATTTGCAGTCCACCGGCAAGGAAGTCCTGCTGTTCATGGACAATGTTTTCCGCTTTGTCCAGGCAGGCGCCGAGATTTCAACCCTGCTTGGCAGGACGCCATCGGAAACTGGTTATCAGCCGACGCTGAGTTCGGAAGTTGGCGACATCCATGAGCGAATCAAAGGGTCTGTCTCGGCATTTGAGGCGGTGTACGTTCCGGCTGACGATCTGACTGACCCGGCTGTTGTGGCGATCTTCAGCTACCTTGATGCGGTCATGGTTCTTTCCCGTGAGCGATGCCAATTGGGATTGTTTCCGGGGGTCGATCCTTTGACGTCGTCCTGTTCCAATTTGAATCCGGCGATCGTCGGGCAGCGACATTTCGATTTGTCACAGGAAGTCATTCGCGTATTTACAAAGGCTGATGAATTGAGGCGCATCGTGGCGGTCATAGGGTTGGATGAACTCGCGAAGGCGGACAGGTCTCTGTACGAAAGAGCGCGCCGACTGCAGAACTTCCTGACGCAGCCGATGTTCGTTGCCGAATCTTACACTGGTAAGAAAGGCGAATACGTCAAACTCACGGAGTCTCTTGACGGAATAGAGATGATCATGGACGGCAAAATGGATAACAGGCCGGAAGAAGAATTCTACATGATCGGTAAAATCGAGAGCTAGGCGGCATCTCTCACACCGCTTCTCCCCGCTTCGCGGTGAGTAAGCGGTCCTACAAAAGAGAAACGGGATGTAGGACCGTTCACCCCGATCGCGCTGGTGGCGCGAGAGGGAGAACGGTGCTGGTGGCACTCGCGGGGTAATTTGTTTCGTTCAGACGTGTGCTGGTGAAATGATTTGGCAGTGCCTGTTTCCAAGGAAGACCATGCGTAAACTCGACGACATATTTCTGGAGAAAGGACTGCTTTCCCGTGAGAATCTCGAGAAAGCGATTGAATTTGCCAGGCAGAGCGGACTTCCGCTTGCAACAGTGCTTGTGGACAGAAGGTTCGTCAGCGAAATCGAACTTCTGAAAGTTCTTGCCGAAGCATACAATCTGGATTTTATCAGACTGGCAGAGCTGAACATTGATGCTTCCGCCGTGAAGGCCGTTCCCGTGAAGCTGGCCACGCATTATGCAATTATGCCGGTGAAACTTGTTTCCGGCATCCTCACCATCGCCGTCTCGAACCCTCTCGATATGTCCGCCGCGGAGGACATCGAAACCAACCTTGGTTGCAAGGTCGAGAAAGTGCTCGCTTGCAGGGAGGATATCCTTGGCGCGCTTGGAAAATACTACGGTGTCGGCGCAGATACCGTGGAAAGAATCCTTGCCGAATCCTCGGATAGCGATGAGCCTGTTGCCCTGGAAGAATCGCACGATCTGGAACGAATGGCCGAGGACGCCTCCGTGGTCAGGCTGGTCAATCAGCTTCTGCAAGAGGCGATTAGCGATCGCGCCACGGACATTCACTTTGAAGTAGTCAGGGACGGTGTTTTTGTCAGGCGCAGGATTGACGGTATTCTCTATGATACGAACGTTCCAAAGAACATCAGATTGCTCTATCCGGCTATCATATCCCGTGTCAAACTCATGTCTGGACTTAATATCGTCGAGAGGCGATTACCCCAGGATGGTCGTGCGCGAGCAAAGATAGGCCGGTTCGACTACGATTTGCGCATCTCAGTAGTGCCTGCCATTCATGGAGAGGATGTCGTGATTCGCATTCTGCCGTCGTCGATGCTGTTCGATCTGAGCCAGCTCGGGTTTTCCGGACGGCATCTCGATATTCTAAAGGAACATATCGCGCGACCGCACGGAATAATTTTTGTGACCGGACCCACGGGAAGCGGGAAAAGCACAACGCTATATGCGTGCCTGAGCCGTCTGAACACCAGGGAACGGAAAATCATCACTATTGAAGATCCGGTTGAATACGAACTGAAAGGCATAACCCAAACCCAGATAAGGCCGGAGATCGGCCTTACTTTTTCCAGGGCGCTTCGCAGCATGCTCAGACACGATCCTGACGTTATGATGGTCGGGGAAGTGCGGGACAAGGAAACTGCGGAGATCGCGATCCAAACTGCAATGACAGGACACCTGGTCTTGAGCACTTTGCACACCAACGATGCCGCCGGTGGCGCAGTCCGACTCATAGACATGGGAATAGATCCGTATCTCATTGCGTCAACCGTGCAGATGTTCATGGCGCAGAGGCTGGTGAGAATGATCTGCCAGGATTGCAAAGTGCGCTACGAGGTGGACGACAAGGTCATGTATCGTGGAAAAGGTTGCAAGAAGTGCAGCCAGAGGGGGTATTTCGGGCGGCTGGCGATTTGCGAATTTCTGCCGCTGACACCCGAAATACAGAAGCTGATTCTGGAGAAAGCCTCGGCAAAAGCCATCAGGGAGAAAGCCGATTCGCTTGGAATGACGACTCTTGGCGCCGACGGGTGGGACAAGGTGATGAGCGGCGTGACCAGCGCTGAGGAAGTATTGCGGGTCACCAGTTTGTAATCCTTTTTATGCCTACTTACGTATATAAAGCCAAAGATGGACCCGGCAGGACGCTTGAGGGAGAGTTATCAGCCGAATCGAGGCTGGCCGCGCTGGCAGGTATTGACGCGATGGGATACAGTCCGGTTTCAGTCCATGAGAAATCGGAGAGTCGTGGCGGTCGCATTGCACGGGCGCGCGGAATAAAGCAAAGGGATGTAACGGTCTTTACACGTCAATTGGCGAGTCTACTCAAGGCTGGTGTGCCGATTCTGAAGGCGCTTGCCACGGCAGGGGAACAAACTGAAAACAAGGCTTTCGCCAGAATCATCGAGGATGTCGAGAACATCACGCGCGACGGCAAGATGGTTTCGGACGCTTTTTCCAAATATCCCCAGCTCTTTCCGGAACTTTACATCAACATGGTGCGGTCCGGCGAGTCGGCGGGCGTGTTGGACACTATCTTGTTTCGCCTGGCCGATGCGCGTGAGAAGGAAGAGGAATCGGCGAGAAAAGTGCAGGCGGCGCTTGCCTATCCTGCGCTCATCATAGTTGTCGGCATTGTGACCGTATTCGTTCTTCTCACTTTTTTTCTGCCGCGCGTTCTCGATCTCTTCCGGAGTTACAAGCATGGAAAACTGCCGCTGCCGACACGAATACTGATGCATCTGAGCGATTTGTTTTCGCGCGACTGGTACTGGATGCTGCTGATCGCGATCCTGTTGTGGGCCATTTACAAGCGAATGACGTCCATTGACAAGGGAAGGATTCTGGTTGATGGAATCAAGCTGCGTGTGCCGCTCATGGGGCGATTCATAAGGCAGGCGGAAATAGCAAGATTTGCGCGAACGCTGTCGCTGCTGCTTAATTCTGGCATTTCCATTGACCGGGCTCTGTCTTTCAGCTCCGGCACGCTGCACAATACCGTGTTAAGGGCTGAAGTTGACGAAGTCAGGCGCGAGACGATTCAACAAGGCATGCCGTTTTCGGTTGGCTTGAAAAGAAAAGCGCATTTTCCGCCTCTTGTGGCAAATATGATTGCGGTTGGGGAGCAGTCTGGTTCGATCGACGCTTCGCTCGACGAGATAGCTTCTTTCTACGAGAAGGAAGTCGAACAGCATGGACGAATGATGACCTCCCTTCTTGAACCGATCCTGATCCTTGTTGTTGGCGCGGTGGTGGGGTTCATCGTGTCCGCCATGCTTCTGCCGATATTCGATTTGAGTACATCTTTCTGAGGAATATGAACGGTCCTTTTTGTCGCGCTTGTCTGTTTGCGTTCCTGTTGTCAGCCGCGTGTTCCGTAAGCGCGGCGCCGGAGTGGCAGAAGATCGGCAGTACTCATTTCTTTGTGTACTACAGGGACTCTGCTGACTTCGCGGAGAAGGTAAGCAGGGAGGCCGAGGAGGATTACAGCGCAATCACAGCCGACCTTGCGTACGAGAAGCGCGACAACTTCTGGCTGTGGAATGACAGGGTTTCGATATACATATACCGCGACAGGAACGATTTTCTAAGCCAGACACTCTCCCCTGAGTGGTCCGCCGGGTTTGCCTCGTATAAGAGGAAAGAAATAGCGACATTCGCCGGCAGCGAAGAGTTTCTAAAATCCCTTCTCCGGCATGAAATGACCCACTTATTGTTCAGGGAGTTTATTGGTTTTGAGAAGGACCCGCCGCTATGGCTCAATGAAGGATTGGCGCAGTGGGAGGAACGGGGAAAGCGGGAAGGTTCGCTGAGGCTGGTGAGAAGACTACGCGACCAAAACAGACTCATATCGCTGACGGCTCTGGTTCGCATGGAAATAAGAAATGTGGCAGACGGCGGGGAAGCGGATGAATTTTATGCGGAATCTGTAAGTGTCGTGGAATACCTTATTCATAGTCAGGGAGCAGATAAGTTCAGGTTGTTCTGTGGCCAGATTCGCGATGGGAAAACACTGGACGACGCTTTGAGATTTACTTACCCGGACTCAATTCGTAATATTACCGAATTGGAAAGTGGTTGGAAACAGTACTTTGCCGGCGAAGGGCAATAGTTGCAGATTACCCGAGTGGATAAACGGACGGAGGCAACCAAATGAGAAGCGATTCGTTCCGCGGCGGCTTCACGCTTATTGAGTTAATGATAGTCGTGATAATAATCGTGGCGCTGGCCGGCATGGTCTTGCCGCGGCTTATTCCCGCCGGCGATGCATCGAAACGGGGTATTGCGAAAGGAGATATAGCCAGCATAACCACGGCGCTTAAACTGTACCGGCTTTACAACAACCGCTATCCGACAACGGAAGAGGGGCTGGATGTTTTGCTCAAGCCATCCTCCTCAAAAGACTGGAAGGAATCCTATCTGGAAAAGCAGGCGATCGATCCCTGGGGCAAAAAATACCAATACAAATGTCCTGGCACCCATGGAACGATGGATTTCGATCTATGGTCCACTGGCTCGGATCCTCAGAAAAGTGATGAATATATCACAAACTGGTCCCAGGAATAGACGCTACGGCGCACGCTTTGCTCCAAACGCCTTCACACTTATTGAAGTGCTGATCTCTCTTGTCATTCTCTCCACCGGAATAGTCCTTGTGCTTCGGGCCTTTGGCTTGTCGCTCTCAGCGCTGCGCGAATCAAGGGACGCCATGCTCGCCAATATGTTTATACGCGAGACAATCTCCGACACCAGGCTCAGTGCACTTGCGAATGGTACAATCGATTCTTCATCCGATATGGTGGCAATCAACGGACCGGACAACCTTGAAGGAGAATTGCGGATAAAGCAGCTCCAAGTGTCGCCTGATGGAAGCAACACATTGAACAGAGTCCTGGTTACCGTGTGGAGAGACAGAAACGGTCCGCAGTTTTCGGCGTCAACGCTGATTGTCGCGTCAAAAAAGGTCAAGGCTGAATGAAGAAACGCATTCTTTCGCGTAAGCTCTCAAGCCGCCCGCGCTATGACAGAGTGCGGCGCGCCGCAATGGGATTCACCCTTATTGAATTGCTCGTCGTGGTATTGATTATGGCTGTCGTCCTTGGGGTGATAGGAGCGTGTCTTGCCGCTGGTATAAGGGTTTGGGATGAAGCCGGAAAATTCGGCGTGGCGGAATCGGATGCGGTTGTAGGATTACAGATAATTGAGAAAGATCTGAAGAATTCGGTTCCATTTCATGCGATCGTCTTCGAAGGGAAGCGCAGCGATGTCTCGTTTGCATCGCTGGTTGTTCCCGTCAGACAGGGACTGCGGAACGAGGGAGGCAGCGTTGCACAGCCTCGCATAGGAACAGTGAGGTACTTTTTTGACGCTGGCGGCATGGCCCTGTTTCGATCACAGGACATATATGGCGCGGACTTTGCCCAGGCAAGAACGCCAGAGCGGATCATGTCAAACCTGCGGGATGTTTCTCTGGCGTATTATGGGCTGGTAGGTGGCAAGGGTAATGGCGCCTGGTCGGACCAATGGGTGGATCCCACCAATCGTCCTGTTGCAGTTAGAATCAGTCTTTCGTTCCGGGACAGGGAAGCTTTGCTTACAAAGACTGTTGTTCTGCCCATGTCCGACAGCGTTGTGCCGTGACTATCATTTGGAGTTATGTATGACAATTAGAAGGGGAAGCGTGCTTGTCCTCGTGCTCTGGACGTTGTTCTTCTTGAGCGCGCTTGCCATTGCTGTCGCCGCGCGAGTAGATGCCGGGTTGAAGCTGGCATCGTGGTGTAAAACAAGAACAGAAGCCTATTGTCTTGCCGAGGCTGGCGTCGAGAAAGCCATAATGGAGGCCATGGTGAACACTAATATGTTGGACACCACGGCAAAATCGCTGGCCGATAGCGAGGCGGCTTTCAGGGATGTCAGGCTGGGCGGCGGAACTTTCTCTGTGTATCATCTTACCCATGAACTGGGGGAGGGGGCGGCAACCAATTACGGAGTCATTGACGAGGAGAGCCGCATAAATGCGAGCAAAGCAAGCAGCAATCTGCTTGCATCGTTTGCAATGACTGTGGGCGGAGTGGATTCTGTCACGGCCAATGAGCTTGCAGGTGGGATCGTTGACTTGCGGAATAGGGACGATGACGTGTTGACAGGCGGAGTCGGTAACAATTACTATAAGGGGCCAAGTGAGCCAAGTAGCAGCCATAAAGGGGCACTTCAGTCAGTTTATGAGTTGTTGCTTGTCAAGGGGATGAGTCCGGAGTTGTTTCAGCGGCTTGAGCCGCATGTTACCGTTTACGGAAGTGGAAAGGTGAATATCAACACAGCGGATTCGGCGGTACTGGCTTCCGTCGCTTCAACATGCGGTGGAGACAGCGCGACATGCGCGTCGCTGGCCCAAAAGATCGTTGTGTTTCGGCAAGAGCAGGGAAAGGGAGCCGGCATTTCATCGGCTGGCGGTGGAGATATTGTCGCGCAGATCGTGCGTTTGGCCGACCTGTCGGCAAATGAGGCAAGGCTGTTCTCCGGAATGCTGCCGTTCCTCACGCTTCAGTCCACTTGCTTCAGAGGCATTGCAGAGGGAAGGTCAAGCTTGAGCGATGCCATGCATGGCGAAGCCAGGATGCTTGGCGACGTCATCCGTATAGAATTTGTGTTTGATCGGGCGCACGGTACAAAAGTGTTCTGGTATGAAAACTAGCGGTAGAAAAGGACTTTCAAAACCTGCGGTGATTGTCGAGATCGGCAATGACTGGTTGAAAATTGCCCAGACGGAGCCGTACCACGGCGGTCTGGCGATCTCCCGCATTCACCTCGAGAGATTTGACACGTTTGGAACGGCTCATCTGTCTCAATTAATCACTAATGCATTCAAGAAACACGGATTTGACAGGGTGCCGGTGATTGCATGTCTGCCGCGACAATTGGTCAATGTCCGCATGATAGAGCTTCCGTCAACAGACCCTGAAGAGATAGCGAGCATGGCCGATATACAGGTCGCTAAACAAACTCCCTACTCAAGGGATGAGATCGTCTTCGATTACAAGATCGTGAAGGGCGGACGTGACGGCTACACCAGGGTGATGATGGCCATCGTCCAGGACAGCATTGTGAGGGATCGTTTTCATATTCTCGAAACAGCCGGTATCGATGTGGGTCGAATGTCGGTGAGCAGCGAAGGGCTTTTGAATTGGTATGCTTATGGCGTAATGGCCGATGGCGAAGATCCCGGTCAGATTATCCTGCTTGATGTTGATTCGTTCTATTCCGACTTCATGGTCGTTTCGAGTGGGGCGCTCATGTTCACGCGAAGTATTTTGATGGGCACAAATCAACTGCAGGCACCTGGAAAAGACGTGCAGGACAAGTTCGCGCTGGAAGTAAAACGCTCGCTTGAGGCGTGTCAGGGCGAATCGCCCTCTCTGGCCATCCGGAAGCTCCTACTGACCGGCGCTGGTCCCCACATTAAAGATCTGGGCGGCTCTTTGCAAAGTGCGCTTTCGCTCCCTGTTGAAATGAAGGACAGCATTGGGATAGTGGAGAAGACCCCGCGTGGAATTACTCTGACAGAATCCATATACAGAAGCGTGTCGCTGACGGCGATTATTGGGGCAGGGCTTGCCACTGCCGAATTGGAATTCAATTTGACGCCGGATTCCGTGAAGCTGCGAAAAGGGTTGGAGGAAAATGCAAGGGGACTGACGGTTCTCGGAATGCTGGTAATGGCGATACTCGTTTCGTTTTCGATCTACGGGACATCCTTATTCTATTTGAAAAAATACAGATTGGCTGAACTTACATCGGACTTTGCGAAGACAGTCACGCAGGCGCAGGATATTGCGAAGAAACAGGATATAGTAAATGAGATCAACAGGCGCACGGGGCCGGAATTCTCGATGGTGAAACTTGTCTCTGAAATTCACGCGTGTCTACCCGCCAACGTGTTGCTTGAATCGCTGGACATCAATGTGGAAGCACAGAAGGATCATGTGCATTTGTCTGGCACCGCTGGCGCCAGCGGCGATGTCAGCACTTTTCTGAAGAATCTGGAGCAATCGCCGATTCTGAAGGATGCAAAGGAAGACGGCGCGAGGGCGAGAGACAAGGAAAGCGGCAAATACAATTTCAAAATCCTCTGTTCGCTGGAGGCGGGTAAATGATCATTGATAAGTTTCTGGATAAGCTCAGCACTCGCGAGAAGGCCGGTTTATTGATTGCGCTGCTGAGCTTGCTTGCTCTTGTCGTCGATTGGAGAGTTATTGCGCCTATCTACAGACAATCGAAACAGTTGGACGCCCAGATCATGGACGTGAGGAAGGAGCTTCTCCTTAACCGGGCCATTATTGGCAGGGGAATTCCACCGGATTACGCAACCATAAGTGCTTCTGTGGAACAAACGGCGTCGCAGGATGAAGTTGCCAGAGAGATGAAGGACGAGATATCGGATCTGGCCAAAAAAAACGGGGTTGATCTGCCGTCAGTGGAGGACCGTGAGGCTACGGGCGTAATCAGCTTCGGGAAGGAACTGGCTGTTGAAATCGTCAAGATAGAAACAGACATTGGAACCCTGACCAGGTTTATGGATGCACTCCAGAAATCGCGGGGGATGTTGAGGGTGTCCAGGTTGAGCCTTACTCCCGGGAAAGAGCGGAATCGTGTAAAGGGGTCCATGTTGATCACAAAACTGATGATACCGGTCGCACAACCGTCTGCGGAAACGAAATCAAAATAACACAGTGACTCTGCGCCAATGAACGAAGAAGAACAAAAGGATCGATCGGACGGATATGCTGGCGACGGAACAGCCATGCAGACCAGGCAGAATGAGCTGCCGAAATATCTCGATCCTGCGACAACGATGGAGCTCGTACAGAAGTATGTCGAGTCAGAACGGAACCGCACCAGAAGAGTGCTGCTATGGACCAGCTCGTTGTTCCTGTTCAGTTCTCTTCTGATTCTTGGCATTTTCCTGTGGACAGGCATCTACATGCTGCGAAATTCCAACAAAGCCTCGAATAACGCAAACTTGGCCCTGGAGCAGGCAACGGAATACGGGCTCCAAATGGTTGACATTTCAAACAAGGTCAACAATATCGATCAGATCACCAAAGATATAGGGGTGGTGGTTCAAAAGGAAGATGCGACGATCAAGAAAAGAAACACGGCATTGGCATCGGATCTTGAGAATTTTAGAAAGTGGGTTGAATCCACCGACTCAAAGGGCTTGACCGCAATATCGACAATTGAATCAAGACTGGCAGATATTCAAAAAAAGGTTGCGGAAAGAGACAAAGAGCTGGCTGAGGTCAAGAAGGGCTACGCAATTGCGTTCACGGGTATGCAATCCGTGGTGTCCAGTCCGCCTGTCACACCGGTTGCTGTTTTTGCGCCAGTCGCTCCTGTTATTGCTGCGCGGGGTGAGGCTCCTCAGCGAGTTGATAACACCAGGCGTACATCTGTTGACGAGCAGGCGGAGCCGCCACTGACCGCCGGTTCAACAGCCGGGAGTGCAGTCGCCGACTTGTTTCCGATGGAGACCATACCAGAGCCTGTGGCGCCTGATAGACCTCGCCGTATTTCAGAAGTAGTTTTTCCAGATGGGGATAGATACAAAGGCGAGTTCAAGGAGGGGCTTTTTAATGGATGGGGCTTGTATAAATCGCGAAGCGGCGATCAATATGAAGGCGAGTTCAGCGGCAATATGAAACAGGGCCGCGGGACATTCCTCAGCGAAACAGGCGATAAGTACGCAGGTGATTTCAAGAACGACATGAAGGAAGGCAAAGGGATGTTGAACTTTGTCAATGGGGACAAGTATGTGGGCGAATTCAGCGCTGACATGATGAACGGCAAGGGGACACTGATCTATCAGGATGGCAGCAAGTATTCCGGAGATATGCGGAATAACCTCAAGGACGGCAATGGAGTCTTTAGTTTTGCCAATGGCGACATATACAAGGGGCAATTTAAGAACGGCATAAGAGAAGGAAACGGAACATATTCCTTTGGTGACGGGTCGAAGTATATTGGAGAGTTCAGGAACGGACTACGGGACGGAAACGGACGTTATATTTTCCCGGAAGGCGAAGAATACATTGGCGAGTTCAAGGAAGGCAAGAAAGACGGGCGGGGCATCTGCGTTTATGCGAATGGGTTAAGGGTGAACGTCGTCTGGAAGGACGACAAACTTATCTCGGAGACGCCTCTCGGTGAAACTTCCAAATGAGTTTCCGTCATTTGGACCATTTTTTCATAGTGTAAGAAATCCACAAGGAATCCAGACATGAAGATCGTATTGTTAGGTTTTCCGCAAGCGGGCAAGAAGTCGCTATTTTCGCTTTTAACGGGGCGAAGCGTTCCTTCAGGATTGAAGGAAACCGAAAGCCTTGACGGCAACGCATCGGTGCGCGATAGCCGTGTTGATGCGATAGCGGCAATCGTGAAGCCGCAGAAGATAAAATACGCGGAGACCAGTTTCTCTTACTGCTCGGATATTCGTGAAGGAGACACAAAGCGTGGATGGATGGAATCGGCCCGGCGGTCTGACATGCTGTGCATGGTCGTGCGCGCCTTTTCATCGACAAGCGTCTATCACGAAAAAGGGTCCATAGATCCGGAAAGGGACCGGTCTAGTTTGCAGACGGAACTGCTGCTTGCCGATTTTGAATTGGTCGAAAAGCGACTTGAACGGATCGGCAAAGAGAAACGTGGAGGACAGACACCGGTCCAGATCATGGAAGAAAAGACGCTCGTAAAGTGCAAAGAGACGCTCGAATCCGACACGATGCTTTTGAATCTCACACTTGGGGAACAGGAATTGTCATCAGTCCGCGGGCTTGGTCTCCTGACGATGAAACCCATTATCTGGACATATAATGTGGATGAAGACGCTGTCAAGGAGGAAGCCACCAACCCCGTTACCGTATCGTGCAAGATAGAACAGGAAATCATGGGCATTGACAACGTCGAAGAGAGGAATGCGTATCTTAAGGAGTTGGGGCTCTCGTCTTCCGGCATAGACCGGATGAATCGAGCGGCGTACGACGCTCTCGGGCTGATGTCTTTCTACACCATGGGCAAGGACGAGGTCAGAGCATGGAGCATACGAAAGGGCTCAACGGCGCCGCAAGCCGCCGGAAAGATCCACTCCGACATTGAGCGTGGATTCATCCGCGTCGAAGTAGTCAAATACGATGATTTAATGGCCGCAGGCAGCGAAGCCGCAGTGAAAGAACGCGGCAAAGTGGAAACCAAAGGCAAAGATTACGTCATCCAAGATGGCGATATCTGCACATATCTCTTCAATGTGTAATACCACTTTTAGTGTGAAACTGCACTATTGTCTTTGGTGGAGCGGGCGCTCCGCGCACGCTTTTTAGCGCCCAATTGCACATACGCCGCGACGGAGCGCGGCGTCCACCTAATAGTGCAAAAGCAAACTGATGACGGTATAAATCCAGCCAGGCGACTCCTGCTTGGGAGGACGGTCAAATTTCTCCGAAGCAGGAGCAAGTGAGAAGCTGTGAGATTATCGTCCGATCAGGTGATCGAATCTACAACGCGCTCTAAAAAGCCAGGGAAATTGCAGGCCGCCTCGAATGTTCGCATGCGCGTCAACCTAACGGGGACTGGACGGCAGCGATGCAATCGTGGAA
>CAZASC010000056.1:0-22077 GCA_964487695.1 uncultured Victivallales bacterium | reverse complement strand
GCGCCTGCGAAAGGCTCTCGATGGCGTTATACTTAAATAAGAGGACTGACCCTAATGACCTGACCCGAATGACTAAGGCGCTGGATGATGTTTGATGAGATCGTCAGGATCGTGGAGCGGCTGAAGAAGGTAAAATGGGCTAATTTCAAGGATCGGCGTGGTGACCCAGGGCGAGACATTGTGCTGTGGGCAGGCAGGCGATTTGGCGGGATGACGTTGAAAGAAGTTGGCGAGAAGGTCGATGGGATGGACTACTCAGCGGTGGCCGTCTCGGTCGCTCGGCTTGCAGCCAGATCGATAAATGACCGTGAACTGCGAGCCCTGATGAATCGCGTCTCCTCGCAATGTCAAATGTCGAGATGCGTCCCCACGTGAATCCCCACGTGAATGTCCGGAAAAAATGTTGACGTGTAATCACAATGTGACTACATTAAGAGCATGAAGACAACACTGATACCCATCGGGAACTCGCGTGGAGTTCGCATACCCAAGCCATTCATAGAACAGTGCGGCCTTGGCGAGGCCGTGGAGATGGATGTAAGGGACTGCATGATTCTCATCCACGCACCCCGCCGACCGCGGACCGGCTGGGGTGCAGCGTTTGACCTTATGGCCCAGCGTGGCGACGACAAGTTGCTCGACCCAACGCCTATTCCCACACAATGGGATAACGAGGAGTGGCAATGGAAGTAAGTCGATTCGATGTCTTCCTCGTCGCTCTCGACCCAACGATCGGTCATGAAATTAAGAAGACCCGTCCATGCACGGTAGTCTCGCCTGATGAGATGAATCACCATGTAAGGACGGTCATCATCGCTCCCATGACTACCAAAGGACGCGACTATCCAACACGTGTGGCGTGCACGTTCCAAGCGGTTGACGGACAAGTCGTGTTGGACCAATTACGTACAGTTGACAAGACAAGACTGGTCAAGAAACTGGGACGGTTGTCTTCGGCGGCAGCAGACCGCGTGCTCGACGTTCTGATCGAGATGTTTCAGAAATGAAGCCCCAACGCGCCGTTGCAGTTTACCTCGCGTACCCGCTCGGAAACTGAGCGGCACCGTTCGGTCGCCAGAGATAAGAATCAGATTATTGGAATGAAAGGTGACAATATGAGAAAACACTACGATTTTAGAAAGATGAAGGGCGAGAAAAAACCTTACGTTAAAGCGCTGAAACAGCCGATCACGATGCGCTTGGACAAGGCAACAGTGGCCTACTTCAAATCCCTGGCAACCGAACTAGGCATGCCTTATCAGAATCTTATCAACCTCTATCTGCGTGATTGTGCCCTGAACCATAAGAAACTCGCTCTGAAATGGGCTTCATAAGCAAGCAACAAGAGGCTGGAAGTTACGTCGTTAACCCGCGTCGAAAGGGAAGGCGGACGTTGGGGCAGACAAAAAGAAGAAATGAAATGAACGACCCTAAAAGGGTCTCATTTCGCAGCCCATGGCAACGCCCTGAGGAAAAAGGATATGGAATTCTGAGGGAGAATGGACAGCATGGTTAAGAAACATTACATCATTGCGGTTATTTCGTTTCTTTTGATCCCAGCCGTCTCCCTATTTGGCGGGCTGATATTTAGTTCCATCAATCCAGAGATCGCCGCACATACTAACAACTATGTGCGTAACTATCGGTTACTTGATCTGGCGAGGAATGCTTTCATATTGGCGGCCTTCCTTGTGAATATTGGTTTGTGGTTTCTGACCTGTTTCTTTGTCCTGAAATCCAAGCAACAATCGTATTGGTGGTTGCTTCTGGCTGTGCTTGGCCCGTTTGGATTCATTCTCCTGACCATTCTAAAGGATAAAGCGGAGGCTGGTTGGGATTTGTACCATAAATTTGTTCGAAGAATTAATGTCTATCTGCGTGCTGCATACGAACTGTGTGCAGTCTTTATCGTATGGATTCTTGCGTATCAACTCATGGTATTGAAGCGAAACCTCATGATCAAACATGAAGCTGCCACCACAGGGGTTTCTGTAGCGCAAATCATCAATCAACAAAACGCCTCCAGCGGCATGTGGGCATTCAGCGAGGGGTTGGAAGTCTTGTATCTGGTGGTTCTTTTGTATTTGCTCTGGCCGATATGCTTTAATCTCGGAGGCTATTTGCTCAGGTTATGCTCAGGCCGCGGACAGGATAAGGCGCCATAGGGGACACAGGCTATTTTGAAGCTGGCAAGATAAACGTAGTCGTGAACAGGGTAATGCCTGGCGCGTTCTTTTTGGTAATGGTCGCGTTGATCGGCGTGATGCAGAGAAGATTCAATTCCGAAGAACTGCTAACGCTACCCCCTCAGTTACAGGCTGGCCGCGCCGTATCCGGCGCGGCTACGGCAAGGAGGCCACTCAGAAACTGAGGCGATACTGATAACGCATGCTTGCAGTGTGCAACGTCATGTACTACAGTAATCGCCGTGAAAAATGGATTGATCAGCGGCGTGATCATAACTGCGACGGCGGCACTGGCTATTCTTTGTCTGGGGTTGTGGCTGGAATCGTCCCCGCCGCAAGAGATTGATCTGCGGGTTGCTCTGCATGGAGATACCGGTCCAACGGGCGGGAAGCTGGAGAAGATCAATCTCGAAGGCAAGTTCCTCAAGTTCGATGGCGCAGCTGTCAAAACGTCAGGCGCGTGGCCCCAGTTCCGGGGCGCCAACTACGACAATGTGAGCAAGGAGAAAGTTGACCTTTCCAAGCCTTGGGGTGAAAAAGGCCCGCCGGCTGTATGGTCAATCGAGGATCTCGGCGACGGCTATGCTGGGCCCGCAATTTTCAATGGTCGTCTTTACATGCTGGATTACAATGAGAAAGAAAATTGCGATTCGCTGCGATGTTTCTCGTTCAGCGACGGCAAGGAAATCTGGCGGCGCTCCTACAAATCGCCGACAAAGAGAAACCATGGCATGTCGCGCACCGTCCCGACCGTGACGGACAAATATATCGTCACCATCGGGCCGCGCTGCGATGTGCTCTGTGTTGATACCGAAACCGGAGCTTTTCGGTGGGGCATTGACATGGAGAGAGAATACGGAACCAAGATTCCCCTCTGGTACACGGCGCAATGCCCGCTGGTAGACAACGGGATCGTTGTGCTCGCGCCTGGCGGCACAAACGTGCTGATGATGGGGGTCGATTGCGGCACCGGCAAAGTTGTGTGGCAAACTCCAAATCCGCATGGCTGGGACATGTCGCACGTTTCGGTAGTGCCCATGACTTTCAAGGGACGGAAAATGTATGTGTATACGGCGATCGGCGGCATGTTCGGTGTTTCCGCCGATGAGGCCGACCGTGGCGCGGTCTTGTGGGAAACCACTGAGTGGAATGAATCGGTGCTGGCGCCCACCCCTGTGATCTTTGACGACGGAAGGATTTTTGTGACGGCCGGCTACGGAGTTGGCAGCGCCATGTTTCAACTTGCGGAAGAAAATGGAAAATTCCACGCAAAGCAGGTGTACCGCCTTGATCGGAAGGTGTTTGCCTGTGAACAGCACACTCCCATCCTGTTCAAGGGCTATCTCTATACCATTCTCCCCGCCGATGCCGGCGCGACAAAACAACAGGCTGTGTGCATGAAGCCGGACGGCACTGTCGCCTGGACCAGCGGATCCAGCGACAAGTTCGGACTCGGACCGTTCATGATCGTGGATGATAAATTGTTCATTCTGAACGACGATGGCGATTTGATAGCGATAAGGGCCACACCGGAGAAATACGAGAAGCTCGCAACGGCGAAGGTGCTCACAGGTCATGAAGCATGGTCTCCGCTGGCTTATGTGGACGGCAAACTTCTGGTGCGTGACACCACGCGAATGGTATGCTTGGACATTGGATCGCAGAAATAGCATATGAAAACACTGAAACAGATATTGGTATTGTTGCTGCTGGTTGGCGCTGTTGCAGGAGCAGTGTTGGTGTGGCGTCACGCACAGGCACAGAAGCCGTCAGAATCCAATCCCTACGCATATGATGTGGATAAATTCAAGAAGACCGATCCGGCGCTGATTCGATACGAGGAGGTGCAGCAGATCAAGCTGGGCATCACCAATCTGCATGCCATTGCGGTTGACGCAGACGACAAAATTCTTGTGACCGCCGATAATATGATCGTATTCATCGGGAAGGATGGAAAGAGTCTTTCAAAAGTGAACACTGAAGGCTCCAACACATGCGCCGCGATTGACAGGGCAGGCGATGTATACCTTGGCGTTACGGATCACGTCGAAATATTCGATAAGGCAGGTACTCGAAAGGCCAAATGGGAAAAACCGGATGAAAACGTGTTTCTGACGTCACTGGCCGTGTTCAGCAATGAAGTCTTTGCCGCCGACTTCGCGAATCGTATTGTGTGGCGATACAGCAAAGAAGGGAAGCTGATTGGTCGGATCGGAGACAGGGACGAGGCGAAGGGTATTCTGGGGTTCATCGTTCCCAGCCCGTATTTCGATCTCGCCGTCGCGCCTGATGCAACAGTCTGGATTGTCAGTCCGGGACGCCAGCGGGTTGAACACTACACGTCGGAGGGTAAGTTTCTTGGCTGTTGGGGTGGCCCCAGCATGGAGATCGAGGGATTTTGCGGCTGCTGCAACCCGTCGCACATTGCGCTCATGGCTGATGGCGCTTTTGTCACAAGCGAAAAAGGGCTTCCACGCGTGAAGGTTTATGAGCCCGACGGCAGGTTCAGATGCGTCGTGGCGGCGCCGGAGCATTTCATTGAAGACACGGTGGGGATGGATCTGGCGGTGGATTCAGCGGGAAGAATCCTGGTCTTGGATCCGATGGCGCAATCTGTTAGAATATTCGCATTGAAGAAGCAGAAGAATTGAAACCATCCGGTTGGATGCTAACATGAAAGAGACTGGCAAAAAACAGGACAGACGCGATTTTTTACGAAGTATCGGACGGAGCATTGCATTCGGTGCTCTGGCCGTTCTTTGCGGTTCGCTTGCGTTGCGGCGAAAGTGCAAATTGTCAGGCGGCAACGCATGCGCAACATGCCGGGAAATCGGCTCCTGCAAGTTGCCAGAAGCCCTCGAAATAAAGAATCTCAGTTCCAGAAATCTGGTCTGGCAGCTGGATGCGACCAAATGTGTGCAGTGCGGCAAATGCGCCACTACCTGTGTGCTGAATTCGTCCGCAGTCAAATGCGTGCATAATTTCAAGCTGTGCGGTTATTGCAAGCTCTGTTTCGGTTTCTTCCAGCCCGGTGCCAACAAGCTCACCAGCGCGGCGGAAAACCAGCTTTGCCCTGCTGGGGCAATCAAGCGGACATATGTGGACGATCCATATTATCAATATACCATAGACGAGTCTTTGTGCATTGGATGCGGGAAATGTGTGAAAGGCTGCGGCTCGTTCGGCAACGGTTCTCTTTTTCTCCAGGTCAAGCATGACCGCTGTGTGAACTGCAACGAATGTTCGATAGCGAGAAACTGTCCGACCCAGGCGTTCTCGCGGGTGCCTGCGGACAAGGCATATATATGGAAAGGTCCGGCAAGAGACGCCTGAAAGAAATCGCTGGCAGACGTCGTTCTGAAACCGCCGGGAACAAGGATGATTAAGACGTAGAGATGAGAAGAAACATTCGATCTATATTTGCGTTGGTGGCGATGGTAACATTGCCAATGATCGCTTCGGCGCAGATCCGGTTTGCGCAGCCGTCATTCGACACAAAATACGTCATGCCAATTCACCCGCTGCCGCCAGCCAGGTCGGCCCTTCTCGAAGGTCTCGACGTGGTCATGCTCCTGCTGACACTTTCCCTGGCCAGCTATCTTGCGCTTAAGGCGCGATCGCGCCGCGGAATGTTTGCGCTCTCGATCTTCTCGCTCATTTATTTCGGGTTTTGGCGCAAAGGCTGCATTTGCGCAATCGGCGCGATCCAGAACGTGACGACAGCCTTCTGCGACAGCACGTATCTTATTCCCGTCAGTGCGCTTGCTTTCTTTCTTCTGCCGCTTCTTTTCGCATTGTTGTTCGGCAGAACGTTCTGCGCCGCCGTGTGTCCACTGGGCGCGATGCAGGATATCGTAGTGCTGCGGCCGGTGAAGGTTGCGCCATGGCTGGCAAAAGCGCTGGGCCTTCTGCCATATCTCTATCTTGGCCTTGCCGTGCTTCTTGCTGCCACTGGCGCCGGTTATGTGATCTGCCGTTTCGACCCGTTCGTATCGTTCTTCCGCCTCAGCGGTCACGCCTGGGCGCTTGCCCTCGGCGCCGTGCTCCTTGCCATTGGTGTATTCGTCGCACGTCCTTACTGCCGCTTCCTATGTCCATATGGCGTTCTTCTCAACTGGGCGTCGCGTTTTTCCAGATGGCACGTCACAGTCACTCCCGACGAATGCATACAATGCAGGCTTTGCGAGGAATGCTGTCCTTTCGACGCGATACTCAAACCGAATGCAGACGAATCGTCCGGCCGGCGTGCGACGAGCGAGCGGCGGCTGATTCTGCTCCTCCTTGTTGCGCCTCTTGTGATAGCCGCCTGCGCCTGGGTCGGTTCGCTTGTGGCAACACCCTTGTCGTTCACGAGCGGAACCGTGCAACTGGCCAGCCAATTGCAGCAGGAGGATGCCGGACTCACCAAGCAGACCACGGTAGAAAGCGATGCTTTCCGGAATGCGGCAAAACCGGTCGCCGGCTTGTACGAACAGGCCTGGGCGATCAGGGAGCGGTGCCGGCTCGGAGGGTGGATTTTCGGTGGATTCGTAGGACTCGCAGCCGCGTCACGCCTCATAGGTGTGTCGGTAAGACGAACCCGTAAGGACTATGTTCCGGATAGAGGCACATGTTTGAGTTGCGCCCGTTGTTTCGAGTATTGTCCAAAGGAAAGGCAGCGGTTGAACGACATAATGCCTAAAGCTGAAACGGTGGAAGGAAGACACGGATGAACGAGGTTGAGAACGATAAGCAATCGCCGGATTCCACGACGGGATCCTCCTTGCAAGATGCACAGACTGGATACAGGATCGCGTTCGGAGTTGCGCTGGTCGCCGGCATTTTTTCCATTGTCGCCGGCGTTCTGCTGACCGCCAACTATTTGCGTACCGCGGCCACGCCCCCCCTGACATCGCAGTCCATGCTGCAGCTTATTTCGCGGTTGCACGACAATCCGGGTGACGATAAACTCAAGGCGGAGATAGAGACTTTTGATGTGCTCGCCCGCAAGGCATATTTCGAAGGCGTATGGTTCACCCGGATAGGCGCTTTTCTGCTTCTTGCCGGCATTGTCACAACGCTTATCGCGCTCAAGGTCATGACGGTAATTAGCCGAAAATTTCCGGATCCGCGCACGTACCCGCCAGCCATCACGGAAGAAGATTCTGCTGCTGCTGCGCGCTGGTTCGTCACAGGCACGGCAATCACACTGCTGGTCATTGCCGGAGTCATGGCAACGCTCTTTCATAACGAGCTGGGGGCAAAAGCAGGAGCTCAGAAATCTGAAATCAAAAATCTCAAATCAGAAATTGCGTCCAAACCGGCCGTGCCAGCCGGTGATTTTGCAAAGGACGCTGAAATGAAGAAGAACTGGCCGTTCTTCAGGGGGTATGACAGTCTCGGCGTTGCGGAATATACGAATGCGCCAATTTCGTGGGACGGCAAGAGCGGCAAGAACATACTATGGACTACGCCTTTGGTCAGGCGAGGCCTAAGCTCACCGATCGTGTGGAGCAACCGCGTTATAGTTACCACAGGCGACACGGAAATGCGGGAGGTCGAATGCTTCGACGCCGACACGGGCAAGGTCCTGTGGCAGACGGCGGCAAAAGACATTCCCGGTTCGCCCGCCACTTCGCCGCAGGTGAGCGCCGACACTGGCTTGGCGGCGGCGACACCGGCCACAGACGGTAAGCGAATATTCGCAATTTTTGCCACAGGCGACTTGATCTGCCTGGATCTTGACGGCAAGAAAATTTGGGCGTTGAACCTCGGCGTACCCGACAACAGATACGGTCATTCATCCTCGCTTGTCGTCTACAACGGTTTGTTGCTCGTTCAATATGACCAGTCAAAAGGCGGCCGCTTCCTCGCCTTGGATTCGATGACCGGTAAGATCGTGTGGGACATCGCCCGCAAGGTGGATGCCGCATGGACATCGCCGGTGCTGGCGAACACTGGCGACAACAAGACGGAAGTCGTTCTCGTCGGCAATCCATTGGTCGCATCCTACGATCCGATGACAGGAAAAGAGTTGTGGAAACTCGATTGCATGGGCGGTGAAGTCGGCCCATCTGCCGCGTATGCTGATGGAATGGTGTTCGCGGTCAATGAGTTCATCAGGCTGGCCGCGATAAAAATATCTGATCCAAGCAAGGTTGCATGGGAAGGCAGCGAAGGTCTGCCCAATACAGCCAGCCCCGTTGCCACATCACAATACGTTTTCATAGCGTCGAGCGGGGGAACAATCACATGTTTCGATGCTCAAAAGGGAACGCTGCTCTGGAAACAGGAAAACGACGAAGGTTTTTATTCGTCTCCCATCATCGCCGGAGATCGTGTTTACCTCATGGACAGGGCCGGTCTGACGCACATCGTCAAAGCGGACAAGGAATATTCGGCGATGGGTTCCTGCGAGCTTGGCGAGAAGAGTGATTCGACCCCGGCTTTCATGAACGGGCGGATATACATTCGCACACAGAAAAACTTGTACTGCATAGCTGAGAAATGAGTCTTTAGACATGGCTGTAACATTCGACATGGCCGAGATGGAGAAGCTCGTGGATGGAGCGGTGTCCGAATTCGGGCGCAGCCCATCATCTGTGCTTCCGATCCTTCAAAAGATCCAGGAACATTATCGCTACCTGCCGGAAGTGGCTTTGCGCCGCGTGTGCGAGAAGAGCGAGATCACACCGGCGGGAGTGGCGGGCGTTTCGACCTTCTACTCGCAATTCAGGCACAAGCCAGTGGGCCGCCATATCATCAGCGTCTGCCATGGTACGGCGTGTCATGTGAAGGGCGCTGAGCTGATCCAGGATGCTATCGCGCGACAGCTCAAGCTCAAAGGCGAAGAGGACACCGATGCGGAAGGCGTATTCACCATACAAAAAGTCGCCTGTCTCGGTTGCTGCACACTTGCGCCTGTGATCCAGATAGACGGAGTCACGTACGGACATCTGACAACCGACACGGTCCCCAAGGCGCTGCGCGATTTTCTCGAGCTTGAAAAGCGCGGTATCGTTTCCAGCCGCTTCGATCTCAGCGAGAAGAATGTCCATGGTCTGGCTGAAATCAGGATAGGCATCGGCTCGTGCTGTATCGCGGGCGGAAGTCTCGACGTGAGGGACGCACTGCAAAACGCGGTCCGGGAAAGTGGCGCAGATGCGCTCATCAAGCCGGTCGGATGTGTCGGCATGTGCCATCAGACGCCACTCGTCGAAGTCGTCGCCGCCGGCGGGGAGCGCACACTTTACGCGAAGGTCAAATCGCAGGATGCCGGGCATATCGTGCAACGCCATTTCAAGCCAAAAGGGCTCGTCCGCCGCATCAAGGTTGGACTCTCTTCCGCAATCGAACATCTTCTAACGGACGAATCGTGGGAACCTGTCACGCGCTACGCCATTGATGTGCGCGATGCCCCGGTCTGCGCGTTTCTCGGACGTCAAAAGCATATCGCCAGTGAATGGTCCGGCAACCTGAGCCCTATTGATATGGACGAGTATATCGCCCACGATGGATTCAAGGCGCTTCATGACGTTTTCTCGGCAGCCGATCCCCTTAAATTGATCGCGGCGATAAGCGAATCCGGATTACGCGGGCGCGGCGGTGCAGGCTTCCCGACCGGCAGGAAATGGTCAATTGTTCGCACGGCCAAAGGCACATCTCGATACGTTGTGTGCAACGGCGATGAGGGCGATCCAGGCGCATTCATGGATCGGATGCTTCTGGAATCTTATCCTTTCCGGGTGCTTGAAGGAATGATCATTGCCGCGTACGCCATTGGCGCGCACGAAGGCTATCTCTACATCCGCGCGGAATATCCGCTCGCGCTGCGTCGCATTCGCCAGGCCATCAAGATAATGGAGGAACGCGGCTATCTCGGCGACGACATTCTCAAGAGCGGATTCGGGCTGCGACTCAAGATCGTGGAAGGGGCAGGCGCATTCGTGAGCGGCGAAGAAACGGGGCTGATTGCCGCTGTCGAAGGCCGGCGCAGCATGCCGCGGTTCCGCCCGCCATATCCAGCCGAAGTCGGCCTGTGGGGCAAACCGACGAGCATCAACAACGTTGAAACTTTCGCTCTTGTTCCGTGGATCGTTCGACATGGCGCCGCGGAGTTTGCCAAGCTGGGGACAAAGACCAGCAAAGGGACAAAAGTGTTTGCGCTTGCCGGCAAGATCGCTCGCGGTGGATTGATAGAAGTGCCCATGGGAATAACGATGAGGGAAATTGTTGAAGAGATAGGAGGCGGCACGACGACCGGCAAGCCGTTCAAAGCTGTCCAGGTGGGAGGCCCGTCCGGCGGCTGCATTCCGGCATCGCTCGGCGATACGCCAGTGGATTACGAGGCATTGACCGCCGCCGGAGCGATTATGGGGTCGGGCGGCCTGGTTGTGCTCGATGAATCCGATTGCATGGTTGATATCGCCCGCTACTTCATGACCTTTACCCAGCGCGAGTCGTGCGGCAAATGCACCTATTGCCGGATTGGAACCAAGCGCATGCTGGAGATACTCGAAAGGCTTTGCGGTGGAAAAGGCGAGAAAGGCGATCTGGAAAAACTCGAGCAGATCGGGAGAGCAACGCAAGCTGGCAGTCTCTGCGGACTGGGGCGTACCGCGCCAAACCCTGTGCTTTCCACGTTGAAATATTTTCGACACGAATACGAAGCTCATTTGGAACACCGCTGCCCTTCGAAGAAGTGCAGAGCGCTCATCAAATACACGATCACAGACGATTGCATAGGTTGCACCCGGTGCGCACAGCGTTGCCCCTCCGATGCGATTCCCATGGCTCCTTATCGGGTGCACGATATAATCCAGGATAAATGCACCAAATGCGATAGCTGCCGCCAGATTTGTCCGGTGGATGCGGTGAAGGTGGAATAAGACAAAAGATGCCGACGATAACCATAGACGATAGAAAAGTGACGGTGGAGCAGGGCGAGACCCTGCTTGACGCAGCGCAACAGGCAGGTATCAGGATTCCCACGCTCTGCCACATTCCGGGCAGCGAGCACTTCACGGCCTGCATGGTCTGCGTTGTTAAGGATAAAACCTCCGGCAAGCTTCTGCCGGCCTGTTCTGCCCCGGCCACCGATGGGTTGATTATTGAGACTCACAGCGATGAGGTGTGTCAGGCAAGGAAAACTGCTCTGGATCTGCTTCTAAGCGAACACGCTGGCGACTGTCAGGCGCCTTGCCAGCGAGGGTGTCCGGCGCATATAGACCTTCCGCTGATGATCCGACAGATTGCGGCGGACCGGCTTCGTGACGCCGTTGTCACCGTCAAAAAAGACCTGCCATTTCCTGCGGTGCTCGGTCGCATATGCCCGGCCCCTTGCGAGAAGGTATGCCGTCGTGCGCAACATGACGATGCTGTCGCCATATGTATGTTGAAACGCTTCGTCGGCGACGCAGACCTTGCCGCTGATCCGCCGTATCTGCCGCCTTGCAAGCCGACGTCAGGCAAAAAGGTCGCTATTGTGGGGGCGGGCCCGACTGGACTATCGGCAGCCTATTATCTTATTCAAAAAGGGCATGCCTGCACAATTTTTGACGATCACGAGAAGGCGGGCGGAATGCTCCAGTATGGAGTTGACCAGAAGAATCTACCCCGCAATGTGCTTGACTCCGAGATTGACGTTGTTCGGAAACTCGGCGCTGTGTTCAACACGCATATGAAAGTCGGGACCAATCCAGCGATTGACGATCTAGCGCAGCGATTTAACGCCGTAATTCTAAGCATCGGCAAAATCGAGCCTGCTGTGGCCGCGACTTTCGGTGTGGAAGCGTCGACGACTGGAATCAAGATCAATGCGCGCACATTCGAGACGAGCAGGAAAGGCTTCTTTGCGGGTGGCTCGGCTGTCCAGCCTGGCAACATGGCCGTGCGGGCCATCGCCCACGGCAAGGCAATTGCCTATTCGGTCAACCAGTTCCTTCGCGGCTCCGCTGTGACTGGCACAGACACCGGTTTCGATTCTCGCATCGGCAAACTGCTCGAAGGCGAGATGGGACAGTTTCTGAAAGAAACGGCTGACTACGGACGGGTTAAAATGGCGGTTGGAGTGTCCACCGGCTTTCTGCAAGACGAAGCGATCAAGGAAACGGCCCGATGTTTGCATTGCGACTGCCGGAAATATGAAACGTGCCGGCTGAGGTTGTATGCGGACGAATATAAGGCCGACCAGCAGCGGTACAAGGGCGGCGAACGAAAAAGATTCGAAAAGATCGTTCAGCATGCCGACGTCGTTTATGAGCCGGGGAAATGCATCAAGTGCGGGATATGCATACGGATTACCGAGAAGCAAAAGGAACCGCTTGGCCTGACTTTTATCGGACGCGGCTTCGACGTTCGCGTCGGCGTTCCTTTCAATGAATCACTGGCAAAAGGGCTTGAAAACGCGGCCACCGAATGCGTTGACATGTGCCCAACCGGCGCATTGGCTTGGAGGAAATCGTGATGCGTTGTTTCCGCAACGGACCGGCTGCATTGCTTTGCGCTATCTTGTTATTTCCGATTGCCCAAGGCGCTCAGGCTGGTGACTCTCCATGGCCGATTTTCAGAGGAAACCAGGCATTGACAGGCATTGCAAAGGGAAAACTGACGGACAAACCGCAATTGCTCTGGTCGTCAAAAATCGGCGATTCCGTCAAGTCTTCGCCTGTGATCGGCAATGGGCTGGTGTATATCGGTTCCAGTGACGGAAAGGTCTGTGCGCTCAAGCTCGCGGATGGAACGAACGTTTGGGAATTCAGTACGGGCGATTCGGTGGAAGCTCCCCCGCTTCTCGTGGACAATTCCATATACGTGGGAGCGGGATCGGGAAAATTCTACTCGCTCGACGCCGCCAGCGGCAAATCGAACTGGGTTTACGAGACAAAAGGCAAAATAGCCGGCTCGGCCAATTGGATAAAGGCGTCCGATGGAAAGGGTAAATGGATACTGGTTGGCAGTTATGACAACACCATGCATTGCATTGACGCGGCCAACGGCAAACAGATTTGGACTTTCAAGACGAAAAATTTCATCAATGGTTCCCCGGCCGTGGACGGGGGCAATGTTGCATTCGGAGGGTGCGATGCTCGGATACACTTCGTTTCTGCCGCTGACGGTAGCGAGATCACAAACGTAAACGTCGGCGCTTATATCGCCGCATCGCCGGCGCTTGCCGACGGCTTCGCTTTCGCCGGGAACTACGGCAGCAAGCTGGTGTGCGTAAACATTGCAAGTCAGAGCATTGCATGGGAATATCCTCCACAGGAGGACCAGCCAATCCAAGGTAAGCCTCCGCAAAGGCAGCAGGGAGCAGCTTTCTTCTCCTCGCCCGCTGTGGGCAAGGACAGGATAGTTATCGGATGCCGCGACAATAATTTACACTGCGTCGGACGCAAGGATGGTGGAAAGATATGGACATTTGCCACCCATGGCGCTGTTGACAGTTGCCCCGTCATCTGCGGTGACAAAGTGGTTGTCGGATCAGGTGACGGGCGGATTTACATGGTTAATTTGTCAGATGGCACAGAAATCTGGTCATACGAAATAGGCGCGCCTCTGACAAGTTCGCCGGCTGTGGCGGATGGCACGATCATAATCGGCTGCGACGACGGCAAAGTCTACGCATTCGGAAAGAAATAAGCATGCCGTCACGAATACCGTCAAACGAACGCGCCCAGCCTGCTCTCACTTGCTCATGTCAATGCACACAATATTGCCGCTGTTATTGTGGCAGAATATCTTGCCGTGGCAGAGTACCGGCATAGTCCAGCAAGTCTGAGGGATGACTTCCTTGGCGCTGGAGAGCTCCTTGTATGCCGATGGATTAGCTTCGACAATGAAAAGATCGCCTTTCTCGTTGAGCACGATCAGCTTGCCGTTAGCGGCCATGAGACTTGCAAAACCAAGTTCCTTCTCCCATTTCTGAGTACCTGTGCCAAATTCAACGCAGCGGAGAGAGCCTTTCCCTGTGTTGCCGTCAACGCCGTAGAGGTAATCGCCAAGCAAAACGGACGTGCCGAAATGATTGCACAGCACAGTGTTTTCCCAGATCTTCTTCGGTTGTTCTCCGGAAATGTCAAGCAATGCCGCGCCGCGGCCATAACCTGAGGAAATAAAAACCTTACCGTCGCGAACGATTGGATCGGCTGCGTTGACGTCGTACTTGGTCACCCAGTCATATGACCACAACGCGCTTCCGTCCTTGAGCGCGACGCCATACGCTGCGTTCTGCCCGAAAATAGCGACGCATTCCTTGTCGCCAGCTTTGTAGATGACAGGAGTCGAGTATCCGCCCAAACCAGCGGCTCCCCACAGTTCTTTGCCTGTCTTTTTGTCGAAAGCCATGCCACTCTTGCCGGCGTTCAAGATAAGCATGTCGCCGACAATACACGGAGAGCATCCAAATCCCCATATCGGAATCCCGGCCTTCAGCGCCGTTGCGACATTCTTTTGCCATTTCACGGTGACTTTGCTTGCGTCAAGACATATGACAGCCCCATCACGGCTCATGACGTAAACATTGCCGCCGTCAATTGTGGGCGTCGCCCTCGGGCCAGGATGATCCTTGCCGCCGCCGCACGGATAGGAATATCTCCAAACTTCCTTCCCGTCGTTGACGTTGAGACAGTAAACGGTATCTTGATCTGCCGCATTGCCCATCGCGTACAAGTTGTCGCCTTTTATTGCCACAGAGGAATAGCCGTCGCCGACATTGGCTTTCCAAATAATAGCGGCGCCACTGCTGAGCGCCGCCGGATTCCATTTTGTTTCCGTGGAGACGCCGTTTGCGTCCGGACCCCGGAACTGCGGCCAGTCGGCTTCGGCTCCGAAAACCCCGCGTATTCCAAGCAAACAAAGCACCACTGAAACAACCACCGCTATTCTTGAAACATGTCTTTTCATTCTTCGTCCCTCTATGTTTTCTTTGCTGAATCCAAATTAAAGGCATTATTTTGTCTTTCTGCCGCCGCAAGGCAAGCAAGAATAGCGATCAAACTCGGGGCAGTCCTTATGTGTTATGTTCTTTGTAGTCAATCCGAGGCCAATTTTCGCGTTTGCCAATTGACAAAGTTTCTTCCTTTGGGGATACTTTTCCTGCGCTTATGAACAGGGCTATTACCAACATAAAGAGCTTCGCAATTCTTTCAGGTCTTATTGTCGCTCTTAGTGCCTGTTCACTTTGTCCATGCATGCAGAATGACAAGATCAATTCCCTCCCCAAGAATTTGGCAAACTTGAAGAATGAGTGGGTTGATCTGGCTGCTGGAAAACAACTGACCATTGCAGTTACGCTCTCGGCATTGCTGCCCAAGCCGGAGGACATGAACAAGTATCTCGCATCCAATATAATTCCATATCGCGTGACAGCAATGCTATACGAGATAAAAAAGGACGCGGATGGAACTGAAGTGAAAAGGCAAGTGACCGGCGGCATGGCCCAGCTTCTCGTCTATGACCATGATGGCAAATCTGTTCTCAATGAAACCCTGCCACTGGTTGGCTTGTGCGATACTTGAGGAGCCGCATCGGGCCTCTTCGGTGAAGGGGCCGGACCTGGGCGCGAAGTGGCGGATTTCCCCCAGCTGTCTCCGAAGCAGCAGATTTCCGGCTATTATGGCGAAGTGACAAAACCTGGTGAATATACCGCTGTGGTTATAGTCACAAATAAACCTAACGTAACGATCGGCGATAAAGTCACGGAGAACTTACGCCTGTCTGTCTCCGCCAGGTAATCCCGCTTTTTCCTGCCTCTTGCAGAACAAAATCCACTTTCTGCTCAGGGCTGCCCTTTCGGCGCGTCGAAGGGGTAACCTTGAGCAAGGTGCGTGAGCACCGCGGCGTAGGTTTCGCCGGCCTTACAGGGCCGGTGAGAAATCCGGGTTAGCACCTGATGAAGGATTACTATGGAAGTGGATTTTACTTTTCCTGTCTGGTATGGTAGACAACATGATGAGTCATAAAAGCATTTTGTGGCGCATGGCTGGAGAATACGTATGAAGAACAAAATAATACCCATTGTATCCGTTGTCATAGGCATAATTGCTTTTATCCTCACTTTTCAATATCTGAGCGGAAAGCAGAAGGAGTTGCAGAAGCTCAAGGATGAGATTGCCAAAGGGAATCGACAGGTTCTTGTCGTTGCGGCGAAGCGCGATATTCCCGGAGGAGTTGCGGTGGCGCTGGATGATCTCACGTCATTGCCGCTACGGGAGGCGCTTATTACGGATGACGTAATCAACGACGACAAGGAAGCGGTTGAAATGCTTATCGGCAAGAAGACATTGGCGGAAGTCCCTGCCAATAAACCGATTTTGTGGTCGAACGTTGAAGGCGGTTCACAAGTCGGGCAGGGGCTGTCTCCTACGATAATCCACCGCATGAGGGCGATTTCGCTTTCGATCGGCGGGGCCAATGCGGTCAGCGGGATGGTGCAACCGGGCGATCGCATAGATGTGCTTGGCACATTCACGCTGCCATCGAAAATACCGGGCGAAATGGAGACCGCGACATTGACGATGCTACAGGATGTCACTGTTCTTGCCACTGGCCAGACGCTTGCCAAGGAGAGGAGTCTTGGCCGGAAGCGTACGGCCGCCGCAGGCTATAGCACTGTCACGCTCCAGGTGACGCCCAGGGAGGCCGAGTTGCTTGTCTTCGCGCAGCAACTGCATGGCAATCTCATGCTCGCGCTCCGCAATCCATCGGATTCTTCTTTCGAAAGCGAATTGCCGGAAGTCAACTACGAGAAGCTCAAGGAAGAATTGCCTGCGTTGAACAAGTATCGCCAGGAGAAGATTCTTAACAAGCGCTAGTCCGGCGAAGCCGGGTGACAAATGTCCGACTCAATACAACTGGAAATTCAAAGGCCCGGTAAAGAACCGAGCATTTATGAGATCGAGCCGGGAATATACTCCGTCGGCAAGGATGATGACTGCAAGATAAGCCTTTCCCATGACGACGTTGAAGGACGGCACGCGATCATCACCATCCGGGACGGCCTGTGCTGGATTGAGGATCTTGACGCGCGCACCGGCACTTATCTGGATGGAAAGAAGATAGAATCCCGCGTTGCGGTCAAATCCGGTCAGCGAATTGGAATAGGGCCGTTCGCTCTTGTAATCACCATGGGCGAAAATGTTCCAGAATCTGCCCCGCAACCTGTTCCCGCCATTCCTGAGCCGGGCGATATTCCGATCAAGCCACCCGCGCCGTTCGTGCCCACGCAGCTTGTCGGGCCTGAGCTGGAACAGAAGCGCTCCATCAAGCAGCAGATCCACAGGGAACTGGTGGAGCGGATGGACATCAAGCGGCTTACAGCGTCAAGGATCAGCCGCGAAGAGTTGCGCAACAAAGTGTTGAGCACGATCCGGAATATTGTCGGAGAAGTCAGCTCGCGTCTGCCGCCCGGCATAACTCCGGACACTCTCGCGAAAGAAATATACGAGGAGGCTGTCGGACTCGGCCCGATCGAGGATTTCCTGGCCGATCCGGAAGTCACCGAAGTCATGGTGAACGGACATAACCAGATTTATGTGGAAAAGAAGGGTAAACTGGTGCTGACCGAGAAGACGTTCATGGACGACACATCGGTGCTTGCCATCATCGAGCGTATCGTCTCGCCGCTGGGCAGGAGAATAGACGAAAGCCAGCCGTACGTTGACGCGCGTCTTCCAGACGGCTCGCGCGTTAACGCAATCATTCATCCTCTCTCGCTCGTCGGGCCGTGCCTGACAATCCGCAAGTTCTCCAAGATTCCGTTCACCGACCAGGACATGATCAGGTTCGGAACGATGACTCCGTTCATCGCGCAATTCATGCAGGCCTGCATTCTACTGCGTAAAAACATTATAGTGTCCGGCGGCACTGGTTCCGGTAAAACCACCCTTCTGAACGTGCTCAGCAGTTATCTGCCGGAGAGCGAGAGAATAGTGACGATCGAGGATGCAGCGGAGTTGCGGCTCAAACAGAGGCATGTTGTGCGGCTCGAAGCGCGACCGCCGAATATCGAGGGCAAGGGTGCCATCACGATCCGCGATCTCGTACGTAACGCGCTCAGGATGAGGCCGGACAGGATAGTTATCGGCGAATGCCGTGGCGGGGAAGCGCTGGACATGCTGCAGGCCATGAACACCGGACACGACGGCTCGCTCACCACGATCCATGCCAACACTCCGCGCGACGTGGTGTCGAGGCTCGAAACCATGGTGCTCATGTCGGGAATGGACCTTCCCGTGCGCGCCATACGCGAACAGGTCGCGGCGGCCATTGATGTCATTGTCCACGAAGCCCGTTTAAGCGACGGCTCCCGTAAGATAACTCACATTACGGAGATTGTGGGACTCGAAGGCGACCAGATAACGATGCAGGATATTTTCGAATATGAGCAGACGGGCGTGGACAAGGATGGGAAAGTTGTAGGCAACTTCAGGCCCACAGGGTCCGTGCCGACATTCATCGAGAATCTTTCCGCCCGCGGCATGACGATCAACCGGTCCATGTTCGATCCCATGCAGTGGAAGGAAGACGAATCTAAAAAGACAGCGTTACATCGTGGCATGATTGGTTGAGGATCGAACTGTTTCAGGAATGTGTTTATGTTTATGATGTTGCTAATCTCGTTTCTTTTCGCGCTGAGCATGACGGGGCTGATTTACGTCCTGCTTGAGGCTGCGCACGCCGGTTCCGAACATTACTCCGGCGCATATTCGGAAGACGTGGCCAGGCAGTTCGAGGATGTTTTTCTTTTTATCCCGCCGAAACGGGTGTCGGAAGCCGGCTGGGCGACAGCCGCGGTTGCGTTCATCGTCGTGTTCTTCCTCACCGGCAACCTGTCGACAATGCAGGGAGTCACGATAGGCCTTGTCTTCGGCGCAGTGGCTGGAGTGCTGGCGCTGATGGTTCCAAGGAAGCTGCTGGATATTCTGAGAAAAAGGCGATTGAATAAGTTTAATATGCAGCTGGTTGACACTCTCGTCAGCATGAGCAATGCCCTGAAGGCCGGATTCAGCATTATGCAGGCGTTTGAATCCATTGTGAAGGATGGCGAGAATCCCATTGCGCAGGAATTCGACGTGTTCCTGCAGCAGACTCGAGTCGGCGTAAGTTTTTCCGATGCGCTTTCGAACATGGAAAAGCGCGTGGGAAGCGCTGATTTGTCGCTTGTTGTTGTCGCCATTGAGACCGCCCGGAAGACAGGCGGTAATTTGACCGAGGTATTCGAAAAGATAGCTTCAACGATCAGGGAGCGCATGAGGATCGAGAATCGCATCAAAACACTCACGGCTCAGGGACGGCTTCAGGGGATAGTGGTGAGTCTGATGCCTGTGATCATCGGCACAGCCATGTTCATCGTTGATCCGAATATGATGGCAACATTTTTTCACTCTTTGGTAGGCGTGGTGTGCGTCGGTGTGGTTGTGTTGCTGATCCTCAGCGGCGCGCTTGTCATAAGAAAAATCGTCAGAATAGATGTGTGAGATGAGCACAGGGTGGATAGAGATAGTGAGTTTGCTGTGGGGGCTTTGCGCCGCGGGGTTGGCCTGGCACGTAGCGGTGATAGCGCAACAGATCACCTACGTCACGCTTGCCGACGGGCGCAAACAAGAACGGAAACTGCCTCTGCTGTTTCGCTTGCTGATGCCGCTCGCGCCTAATTTCACGCCGTTGTTCAGGAAGCCGGCCTTCAAGGGCTCGAAATTACGACTTTCGAGGCGAATAACGGCCGCAGGATTCGATGGGCTGATCACCGATGAAGAATTGCTCTCGCTGCAAATGATTTTTCCGTTGGTCCTTGGGCCATTTGCGATTTTGTCTATCAGGGCTGCCGTTGCGGCGAGCCACCTGCGCTTCATGGGAACCATCGAGATTCCTCTCGACTTGCTTGCCATTCTCTGGCTTTTGATATATCCGACGATGTGGCTGCGCGGCGTTCTGGAAGTCAGGCACAGGAGCATGCGCAAGGCATTGCCGTTTGTGTTGGATCTTCTCACTCTATCAGTGGAGGCGGGCATGGATTTCATGACTTCCCTTCAAAGGAATACGGAGCGGCGCGCCATGGATCCGTTGGGCGAGGAACTGTTGAGAGTGATCCGCGAGATCCAGATCGGCAAGACGAGGCGCGAAGCGCTGCGCGATATGGCGCGCCGCGTGGATCTGATGGATCTCAGGACGGTGATAAACGCTCTTGTCCAGGCTGATGAACTCGGTGTGAGCATTGGCTCGGTTCTGAGGATTCAGGCCGACCAAAGCCGCCAAAGGAGATTCGAGCGAGCCGAGAAACTGGCGAATGAGGCTCCTGTGAAGATGCTCTTTCCGCTCCTGTTCTTTATTTTTCCGGCGGTTTTCATCATTCTGCTCGGACCAATAATTACGAGGCTTATTCAACAGGCTGGGATGTAACATAGAATGACGGAATCACATATAGTCATCAGGCCGCGTGAAAAGCACAATATTTCACGAAGTAACATTGATCCGGATGCCCTGACTGTTCTGTATCATCTCAGCCGCAACGGGTATCTCAGCTATCTTGTCGGGGGAGGTGTCCGGGATTTGCTTCTCGGCAGGACGCCAAAGGATTTCGATGTAGGGACAAATGCACATCCGAATCAAATCAAGAAGCTGTTCAGGAATTGCTTTCTCATTGGAAAACGATTCCGCCTTGCACACGTAAAGTTCGGAGAGAAAATAATCGAAACCTGCACCTTCCGGCAGCAGACACAAACGGAAGCCGATCCACACGCTCCTGGTGTGGACCTGCACATTCATCGCGATAACACATATGGCACACCGGAAGAGGATGCCAGAAGGCGTGATTTTACGGTAAACGGTCTGTTCTACGACATCAAAACATTTCGAGTCATAGATCATGTGGGCGGCCTTGCGGATTTGGATCGACGGATCATCCGAAGCATAGGCGATCCGAATATTAGATTTCGCGAGGATCCGGTGAGAATGATTCGGGCTGTCAGATTCGCGTCGCGATTGGGATTCGACATTGAGGAGCAGACGTGGGATGCCATTCTCTGCCACCATCGTGAAATTGAAAAAGCCGCAAAACCCAGAATGCTGGAGGAGATATACCGGCTCTTTTCATTCCAGTCAGGTGAAAATTCATTCCGATTGCTGAGAAAAACCAAATTATTGTCCGTTTTGTTTCCCGAGCTTGATTGTTATCTCGACCGGAATGGGGATGACAACAATCTGCTTTGGCGTTGTCTTGCCCAGCTTGCCGTTTATGGCAAGGAATCCGGCGGTGTAACGGCGCAGATGATCTTCGGAACTCTCATCTATCCACTTGTTTTAGAGCAGGTTCAGAAAGCCACGGAAAACAATGAGCGGGCAAGTTATTCGGCAATAGCTCATGAACTGATCAAGGCTGTCGCCGTCAGGTTCCAGATGCCCAAGCGAGTGTTTTTCGATGTCGTGCACATGTTCGGTGATCAGCAAAGGCTGGCAGAGTGGACAAATTCACCGGACAAAGTGCGGCGCATAATGGAAAGGCCGTGGTTCGAGGAAAGCTTGGATCTTCGCGAGATATACATTGGAGCCTGCCAGGCCGATTTGCGGCCCATTCATATATGGCACGGAATGCTCGATGAAATGCGGCGCAGGAAGCCAGCGTCAAAGTCGCACGACGAAGCATCTGATTCTAGCCATCGCCGTCCACGCTCTGGTCGCCGCAATTCACCGCATCGTCATGCTGTTAATCATAACGCTCCGCAGGCGTGATCTAATTCCCCTGAGCGCTTTTGTCTGCCGGAAATCAAACGCAGGAGCTGCTTTGCGTCGCAATCGGCTAACACCATTTCTTGGAGATGGCGTCAAAAGCAACATGTCCAAGTTCTTCCGGACTCATGACGACGTGGAACTGCACGTCGGCATCGAAAAGAAGAAACCAGGGCTCCGCAAGAAC
>CAZASC010000055.1:0-22242 GCA_964487695.1 uncultured Victivallales bacterium | reverse complement strand
AATGGTCGGGGCGGAGGGATTTGAACCCTCGACTTCTTGGTCCCGAACCAAGCGCGCTACCAGTCTGCGCTACACCCCGTAAAAAAGCGTTGCGGGATTACCGTGATAATCGCTGTAATCTAGCGGATCAGCACAGCCTGTCAACCATTTGCGCCGGATGGAATTGACTTTGATGCTGTGTGATGGGAACTTCATGGCCAAGATGATCAGGAAATTCATGGCTTTCGGCATGTTTTTGACATTGCTTCTGCCGTCGGCAGCTTTTGCCGCAGAAGGACACGTGATGGGACTGTCGTTTCTCGGGATTCGGGTCGAGTTCGTTCTGTTCGGGCTAGTGCTGCTGGGAATTGCGCTGTTCCATCATCGAACATTTTCGATTGCTGTTGTCGGGTTGATTGCAATCGGCGTCTTCAAGCTGTGCTGCACCTCGTTCGATATTCCGGCGCATCTCCACCGAGAATTGAAGGGACTTTTGAATCTCTTCGGCCTTCTGATGGGGTTCGCTATTCTCGCGCGGCATTTCGAGGAATCGCGCGCGCCGGAAGCACTGCCAAGATGGCTGCCGTCCGGATGGCTTGGCGGTTTTGTTTTGTTATGGATGGTTTTCGTTCTTTCGTCATTCCTTGATAATATCGCAGCGGCGATGATCGGCGGAACGATTGCGATGGTCGTCTTCAAGAGGAACGTGCATATCGGTTATTTCGCGGCGATTGTCGCCGCAAGCAATGCCGGCGGCGCGGGCAGCGTTGTTGGAGACACCACAACGACCATGCTTTGGATTGGCGGCGCGAATGCGTTTGACGTTTTTCGCGCTTACGCCGGCGCTGTAATAGCGCTTGCTGTCTGCGGGACCGTCGCGGCGCGTCAGCAGGATAAACTTCAGCCGCTGACATCAGCAGGAGATACGCGTGTTGCGGTGGACTGGGGCAGATTGCTTATTGTTGCGCTCATGCTTGTCGGTGCAATTATCGCCAATATTCTAACGCGCTTTCCCTCTGCCGGTCTCTGGCTGGCCATCTTTGTCGGAGCGATGTTCCGCAAAACGGCATGGCGCGAACTCGTCGGGGCGGCAAAGGGCAGTTTGTTCTTTGTTGCGCTCGTTCTCTGTTCGTCAATGATGCCGGTTGATGCGCTGCCTGCGCCGACTTGGCAGACCACGTTCGGGATGGGATTCGTTTCCGCATTTGCCGGGACGATTCCTTTCACCAAGCTCGCGCTCGTCCAGGGCGGATACGATTGGGGCTTTGTAGCTTATGCCGTTGGGTTTGGCGGCTCGATAATATGGTTCGGCTCATCGGCAGGTGTGGCGCTGGCGAATATATTTCCGCAATGCAGGTCAGTGCGATCATGGCTCCGGGATGGCTGGCATGTTCCTCTTGCCTATGTGATCGGTTTCGGCGTGATGCTGCTGGTCATGGGCTGGCATCCGCACGCGTTACGGTAGGTTGAACCGTCCCCGGTGAGCCGTTCTTGCTCAGGCGAAATGGTGTCACTCGGCAATCCAATGGAACCGCAGATTGCCGAATGATGAGTTTCGAATAATGAAGTACGGAAACCGGTCGCGATGTCGTGATCTTTGTATCGAGTCTCAACACGACTGCTTGGATACGGAATCAACTTCGATATTCCGCGGCCCAGTATTCAGCAATCTGCGGTTCGAGTGAGGTGTTGGTGCATATCTGCATCAGTCAACCCATGAAACAACAAGTCGGATGGGGCGTGTCGCTTCCTGTTCTTTGAATTGCCTTAACTTCGGCGCGGTCTACTTTCGCTTGCTCTGCACCCTGGCTTCGTAATTCATGACTTCTTTGATCAACTGTGTTCCGTCGGATGGTACACCTGACTTGAGGCAGCAATATTCCCAGACAGCGCCAAATGGCATGGCTTTGCTTTCTTCGAGTAACGCCAGCTTGCCAAAGGAATTGCCCTCTTCGTCGAAACGGCGAATCTTCTCTGTCGGCTCCAACAGCGCCAGCAGGATGGCTCTGCGCACGGCGCGCCCGCCGATCGCCCATGCGCCTATGCGGTTCATGCTGCCGTCGAAGTAGTCGAGCGACACATGCACGCGATCCAGCGCCGGAATGCGCACAATCTCATCGAGGAGGCTTTTCAGTTCGTCGCTTAGTATTGCCACATGATCGCTGTCCCAACGGACACCCCTGCTGGCGTGAATGAGAACTTCCTGACAGAATTGAAGGACAGCCGACACCTTGTCGGCCACCGACTCGGTCGGATGGTAATGCCCCAAGTCCATGCACGGCATAACGCCGTTCTTCACGGCATAGCCAAGATAGAAATCATTCGAGCCTACAACAAATGCTTCGCTGCCGATTCCGAACAGTTTTCCTTCAATGGAATCTTTCATCTTCTTCGGGTCGTGTTTCTTTTTGAATATCTCGTCCAGCGATTGCTTGAGGCGCGAGCGGTAAGCCCAGCGTTGAACGGATTCGTCCTTGCAGCCGTCTGGAATCCAGAGATTGTGAATGCAGGCACTTCCGACTTCCTTGCCCATGAAAGCGCTGATCTCGCGGCATCTTTGGACGTGCTCCATCCAGAACTTGCGGATGCCAGAATCGAGGCTGGAAATCGTGTAACCGTCGGTTGCGTTGGCGTGCGAGAAACACGAAGCATTGAAGTCCAGGCCGATCTTCATGCTCTTCGCCCAGTCAGTCCAGCCTTTGAAATGTTTCGGTTCTATCTCGTCGCGGTCAACAAGCTTCCCGCCGAATTCGCCGTATATCGCATGGACATTGGCGCGATGCCGGCCCGGAATCAGGGAGAAAGCCTTCTCCATGTCCAATCTCAGCTCGGATGGGTTCCTGGCCTTGCCGGGATAATTACCGGTCACTTGCAGACCGCCGCCATCCAGCACGGAATCCGGCCGCTCGAACCCGCCGACGTCGTCGCCCTGCCAGCAGTGGATCGAAAGCGGAACAGCCTGCATGATTTGCAGTGCCTTTTCCGTGTTGATCCCCATTTCCTCGGAATAACGTTCCTTTGCGGACTTGTAATTCTTCTCGATTGTCTTGGCGTTCATGCTTTGCTCCTCTGCTGTGGAAAACGATTGCGAACTTCTGCCCGGAATCTATTGCGGAATCCCGTTTCCATCAACAGAAATATCCGGGATGCGAAATGGATACCAATCAGGATGACAGTTGTCCATCCTTGGGTCCGCCGGACTTTTTAGCAAGACGTCGAAGCCCACAGAAAATGTACACGAAGAGTGTCGGGGAGGCCACAGGAGCTACAAAGATGAAGACAGCTGCCGCGGCCGGTGATAACAGCCCGAGAAAATGTATAGGGAAGCAAAGGACGTCTATCAATGTCGTTGCAAGAGCAAATTGAGTATACAGCCCTTGTGCCTCAGCCGACTCACCAAGAGGAATCAATAACGAAAGGCTGATAATTTCGAGAACCACCAGAGACACAAAGACTATATTCATCCGCCTGGTAGGCTTCAATGGTTTGATTAGGTACGATCCAAAATAGGACAAAATGGTTGTTAAGGCCGTTACGGTTACGGCGGTAACGACCATTGTCGTTACGAACTGGCTAATATCGCTCATCGTACTGGATCGCCTAACGCCACAATTTAAATAAAGCTGTCGAAGTCGCAGAAGGCCTTTTTTTCGCTGCCGCATTTGCATCTTCACCAAGTTGGCCACACGGTCAATAACCGCACGGTGATTGCAGGCTATGTCGCAGAGCGGGAGGCAATGTGCGTTTTCTTGAGCCGCCGTTGTGGCGGCTCTTTGGAGTGCGCGGGCTTGACCGCGCTTTCCGTGCGGGTGAGACGAGCTTCGCCAAGAGCGGCGTCAAGCCGCCGCACTCCAAGTTTGTCCACAGGAATCGCACTTGGCGCTGGAATTAGAGGCGGAATCTGCGGTAACGTATCACCTTGATGACAGCGAATGGATCAGGTTCTATCGAAAAGCTTCTTCCGGATTCCGAGGTTGCCACTATCATTGGCGAGGCGGTCTCGGGCTGGAAAGTGGAAGGGAAACGCGTGCTCGTGATCATCCCCGACAGCACGCGGACTTGTCCAATGGATGTGATTTTCCGCATTCTGTACGAACTTCTGGCTCCACGCGTCAGTGCGCTCAATCTTCTCATCGCGCTCGGTACGCACCCACCGATGACTGACGAGCAAATCTACCGGCGCGTCGGCATCACGAAAGGCGAGCACGCAACGAAATATCCGAAGGCCAAATTCTTCAATCATCTTTGGAAACAACCGGATCAACTGGTCAAAGTGGGCTCGCTTTCCAAAAAAGACGTGGCAGAGATGACCGACGGTCTGTTTGAAATGGATGTGAGCATTGCTTGCAATAAGATGGTCATGGAACATGATCTTATCGTGATCGCCGGGCCGGTGTTTCCGCACGAGGTGGCGGGATTCTCCGGTGGCAATAAGTATCTTTTCCCTGGAATCGCCGGCCAGGAAATCATCAACTTCTTTCACTGGCTCGGCGCGGTTATAACCAGTCCGGTGATCATCGGCAACAAGCTTACGCCTGTGCGGACCGTTATTGACCGCGCGGCAGCGCTCTTGCCGGTCGAACGGAAGGCGATCTGCATGGTCGTTCACGACGACGGCTTGGCCGGACTCTTCTGCGGATCGCCGGAGGAAGCATGGTCGGCGGCGGCAGGCCTTTCCGCAAAGATCCACATCAAGCAAACAGATCGGCTCTATCACACGGTTTTGTCCTGCGCGCCGCAGATGTATGACGATTTATGGACCGGCGGGAAATGTATGTACAAAGTCGAACCGATCGTGACTGACGGCGGAAAAGTGATCATCTTCGCTCCGCACATAAAAGAAATCTCGTCAGTGCACGGCAAAGTCTTGGCCGAGATAGGATATCACACCCGCGATTTCTTCCTGAAGCAATGGGACAAGTACAAGCATTATCCGTGGGGCGTGCTCGCTCACTCGACGCATGTGAAGGGCGTTGGTGCCTACGAAAATGGAATTGAGAGGCCGCGCATCGAGGTTGTTCTCGCAACCGGAATTCCCGAGGAAACATGCAGACAAGTGAACCTGGATTTTCTGGATCATAGAGCGATCCGCATGGCTGATTTTCAGGGCCGTGAGAACGAAGGAATTCTCTGCGTGCCAAAGGCGGGAGAAATCCTGTACAGAAACGGCAATTGTAATTGCGGTGCTTAAGTGAACACCCGTCGCCACAACGATCGCGTCCCTGATATTGGATTATTGCGTTGAAGGCGACGCAGATGGTATGGCATGATCCATACCTTGAGATTCCAACTCACTCTCACTTCAAGGAGGCAGGCGATGCGCAAAGATTCGAACTCGAGCGGATGGATTCATTTCAGCTGTAGCGTCGGCGCGTTTTGCGCAATGGGCGTTTTCCTCGGGATATTCTGTGCGGCGAGTGGCCGTGCATACGGCGGCGCCGAGGAGTCGGTCATTGACGTGAAACTGCCATACAGCATCGCCTACACTCTGGCGCCCATAGATATTGATGTTACTGCCAAAGGTGGTGGGGCAGGGCTTTGCTATTACATTTATGACACGTTCAAGAAAGAGCTGGCGCATGGCGGGCTAAAAGAAGGCATGAAGAAATCCATCAAGTTTAAGCCGCCACGTTACGGGTGGTACGTGGTCGAATGCGGAACCTATGAGAAGGACCACATGACATCGGGCACGGCTAAATTCATCGGCGTAACCCCGAAATATCCAAACATGCATACGCTGGAGCCGAAGGAGTCGCCGCCGTCGCAGGGAACGGGCTGGAATGACGAGGCCATGCAGGCTTTCACCGGTCTGTTACTGGATCGGACCAACACGCGCATGGGCTGGGACAACGCCGAGCGGGTCGTCGCGGACGCGAAGAAGTACGGCGTGACAGTGCTGATGCAGTTCGAGGGCGAGCCAAGCGCCGATCAGGCTAAAGAGGCTGTGACTCGCTTCAAGGGACGGGTCAAGTATTGGGAACTTGTGAATGAACCCAATTTTACGATGAGTCCTGGCTCATACGCCCAAATGGTCAAACATATCTATCCGGTCATCAAGAGCGTTGATCCCGACGCCGTCGTCATGGGTGTAGACACTTGCGGCATCATGCCTGGCTGGCTTGATGCGTTTTACAAAGCCGGCGGCGGCAAGTATCTCGATGTAATCTCATTCCACGATTACGAGGGCAACGAAGGCATAGATCCGTTCCATTGGAACGCGAAGCTGAGCGCATTGAGAAATGTCATGGCCCAGTATGGCGACACAAACAAGCCGATCTGGCAGACCGAACGGGCGATTTCCGGAATGCGTTACTGGGGCTATATCGGCGTGTCACAGGCCATTCGTATTTCCCTGCAACGAGACATTTTGGAGACGTGGGGCGTCAGCAACGATCATAACAACCACTACTACGTCAATGTGTCCGGTTACGACGATGTGCCGACGTTCGTGTACTCGGGATCGGGGCCGCACCAGGCGGCGCTGGTATGCCGGACGCGCGCGGCCATGATCCGCGACCTGAAGTTTGTCGAGAAACTGGACCTCGGCCCCACTGGCAATAATATCCTGTTGGGCCTGCGCTACGAGGGAGATTCCGGCAAAAGCATTACGCTGCGCAACTACGGCTGCCTTGACCTCCCTGTGGAAGTCAACGTTACGGGTGGCGGCGTTCTGGAAGTCGTTGATGCCTTCGGCAATAAACAGAGCGTGCCGGTAATGGGCGGCAAGGCCGTTGTAACGGTCTCCCAGTGGCCGAGTTACCTGCGGCCAGCCAAAGGTCAGCAGGTAACCATCCCGCCGTTGGACTTTGGGTCGAACCTCGCGGCGGAAGCGACCTTCACATATTCCGGCGGCACCAAGAGTCCTTCGTCAATACTCACCGACGGTATCTTCCAGGACAATTATCCGGACGCTCCGCTCGGCGCTGACTGGCGGGGCGAATATACGGGCAAGGCCTTCAAAGACAAACCGCAGACGCTGGATATCACATTTCCAAAACCTCGTGAAATCCAAAAAGTGCTGATCTACGGCGTCCGCGCCGACAACCCATTTTCGGCGATTCTCGACTATGACCTGCAATATTTCAGCGGAGGCAAATGGGTGACAATCGAGGAAGTCCGGACGCCGTGCCCGCCAACAGACCTGGTCGAAACATATCTGCGGCAGAAAGACATTCAGTGGTATCAGGATAACAACTTCTTTGTGCACCAGCTCAAGAGGCCGATCACAACGGACAAGCTGCGGATGCTGGTGTTGCGCGTCACGCATGGGGCCGATGCGGACACGATCGCAGACACCCAGGTTCCCGCGAACACTGGAAAGCCCATCGCACAGATGTGGAGCCCCAGCGGCGGCTGGCTGGAGTTGAGGGAGTTTGGTGTGTACGGCCCGTCTTCTGGAGCAGCGCGTCACTAGTTCATTCGCAAACGTGGGTGGCTGATTGACTCAAGTCGAAAGGCAAAAACTGAACAAACGGACGGCGACACGCCGTCCCATCCAATGCATTTACAAATTGGGAGGGCGCGCATGTTGCGCGCCTTGAGTCAATCAGCTATGTCAGGTATGCGATTGTCGTGTTCAGGAGGTCGTAAGCTGGCGAAAGCTCGTTTTTTCCGTCACGCGTAATAATGGAGTTATTACTGTTATAGCGGTAATTTGCTTTTATTTTCCAAGTGTTTTGACTATTTCATCCAAAACATACCGCTATAGCGGTAATTGGCTGCACCCTTCATTCCTCATGAAGCACTCCAGCAATTATCTTCGCAAAAGCGTTATGTCCTTCTTGCGAGAGATGGAGGCCGTCAAGTGTTCCGTTCTTCAAACCAAACACTTTGGTGAGGCAGCGCTTGGGCAACAGCACTGCGCCGTATTTGGTTACGATGCTGCGTTGCGCTTTCCCATAAGCATTCTGGAAAGGGAAAAGCGGGAGCTCGATCACGAGGACTTGCTGTTGCTTCCTTCGAAGCAAGGACACCAGCGATTCAATCTGCGATCGGAAGACATCGGCCTTCGTGTCGTCCAGCAGGTCATTTCCACCAATCTCGACGATGACTACGGAGTTCGATTCCAAAATGCCGTCAGCTTGTTTGATCGCGCTCTCGGCTGTTGCCCCGGCCTGCGCAAGGTTGACAACGGTGAAGGGCGATATGTCGCCCAATACTGCTGGCCAACAGCGGTCCTTCGTTCCCATTCCTGCGCTGATTGAGTCGCCAAGAACATAGACTCTCTTGCCGTGCGGGACGGTGATGCGCGGCAAGAAGTGATAAGGAGCTTCAGTAATGCAGAGGCCAGCAGTTATGACGATCAGAAATCCGGTTGCGATGAGTCGCAGGTGTCGCGGCGCCCGGATAAGATTCTCGATGACCAGGCAAGTTGCCGTCGTCACGATCAACAGCGAGTAAGCCCAGATTGGAAGAGGTGTCGCGGAAATAATGACAAAGACGATCCCAACCACGACGAGTACATTCAAGACGGATCGGACGATTCCCCTGTGGATCCGAAGCAGCAGAAGATCGGCGATAAGGGTCACCGCCAGTCCCACAAAGAACGTAGTACCATCCGCAAAACTCAATACAATTGGATTCATCTTCTGAACAAGTCTGCGTGGGTTCCTGTACGCTCCAGTCGTAAGTATGCACTGTCGGCGGTGTAGATCAGAATCCAGTCGGGTTCCACATGGCAGTCGCGCGATGGTTGCCATTCTCCGGCAAGTTGATGGTCTCTATGTTTTGGCGAAAGGATCGTTTCATCGCCGAGTTGTCTGACGACTTCTTGCAGTTTACCCAGATCTTTGCCGCGCTTCTTCATCCGCTTTATATCACGGAGGAACTGCGTGGTCTGAGAGATCTTCTTCATTTTTCCCAGCTCTCAAACATGGCATCCAGCGACTCGAATTCCTTGATTTCCTCGCCACGGCGGCTTTTCCGGAGCGTGGACGCCGTGCATTCATTGGGAAACGCCACGGCGAACGGCAAGCCGCGTCGAAGCGTTATCTGCCGGTAGAAAATTCGAATTGCTTCGGTGGGACTGATTCCGAGATGATGTAGAACGCTTTCGGCATCGCGTTTTGTTTGCGGTTCTATTCTTGCATGTATGACGGCTGTTTTCATGATGAATAGTGTGTCACATCCGCAACACACGCACAAGTCATTTCCTATCTGTCTGGTCATGGATATATATGAGGGTACGATCGCACAGTCACATCATCCATGAGTGCGTGCCGGTAAATTGAACAGCAGATTTACGAACCGCAGAATAATGAATGGCGAAGTTCAGAAGTTGCTTGCGATCCTCGTATTGATTCTCAGGACGAAAGTGAAGAGACGGAACTTCAATATTCTGCCGTTCAGTTGGATTGTCTCGTGCGGCTACTTCGCCGCAGCCTGCCTACGAACCTATCAATTCTCTGAAGCGGGCAAAGAGGTAGAACGGATCGTGGGGGCCTGGAGCGGCTTCGGGATGATACTGAACGCAGAACATCGGCTCTTTCTTGTGTCGCAGTCCCTCAACGGTCTGGTCGTTCAAGTTGACGTGTGTCACTTCGACGAGCGATGAATCGAGAGACTTGATGTCCACGGCGAAGTTGTGGTTTTGGGAGGTTATCTCGACTTTTTCAGTAGTCAGATCCTTTACGGGTTGATTACAGCCGTGATGTCCGAACTTGAGCCTGTATGTCTTGCCTCCAACAGCAATTCCGAGTATCTGGTGGCCAAGGCAAATTCCCATGATCGGAACTTTGCCCAGTAATTGCTTTGCCGCGTCAACGGCATACGTCACGGCAGCCGGATCGGCTGGGCCGTTGGAGAGAAACACGCCATCGGGCTTCATCTTCAGAACAGCATCGGCTGACGTTTTCGCCGGAACCACGGTTACATCCATTCCGTTGCGCCGCATGCTGCGCAGAATGTTCCACTTGATGCCGTAATCGTAAGCAACAATCTTGAGATCGGTCGGCGGAAGTTTGTCGGCGCTTCCCCAACTGGTCGTCAACTTGCCGTCCGGGTCCCATTTGTACGGTTTGTCGCAACTGACTTTTGCGGCATAATCCTGACCGTCCAATCCAGGCCACTCTCTTGCTCTTGCCAGACCTGCCGCCTCGTTCACTTTGCCGGTCACGGACATAAACGCCTTTTGCGTACCCTTTTCGCGCAGCAGCGTTGTTAGCGCCCGCGTGTCGAGCCCCGCGATCGCTGGAATCTTGTTACGCTTCAGGCATTCGGAGAGGGTCTCGTTCGCGCGCCAGTTGCTTGGCTCGTTCATATCGTGCATGATGAAGCCGTTGGCGAATAATTGCCGCGATTCCATGTCTTCGAGATTGAAGCCAATATTGCCGATCTCCGGATATGTCATGGTCACGAACTGACCGCTGTACGAAGGATCGGTCAGGATTTCCTGGTAGCCGCTCATGCCGGTGTTGAAGACCACTTCTCCGACAGCGTCAACCGCTGCACCTACCGAATATCCGCGCATGACGGTTCCATCGGCAAGCGCCAGGAACGCCACCTTTTCCCTTTTCTCAGCCCAGTTCCAATTCTGTTTCATAAGCGGATTTCTCGCCAAGCCGCCAAGGACGCCAAGATGTATGAACTTTGCGTTCTTTGCGCCTTTGCGAGAGATTCTTCTTTCATTATGTCTTTTGCCCCTCTTTACGGCTTTTCTTCACCAGTTTCAACTTGGGTGAATGCCTGTGATATTCCTGCAAGCTGCAAACTTCCATTCGTCCGGCTTTCTTCAGAGCGGCCAGCCCGTTGATTGCGGCACGTACGCCGTCAATCGTGGTTGTGATCGGTATCCCGCGTATCATGGCATGAGATCGCATCTTGATCTCGTCAATCATGTGAGTTGCGCCGCTCTCCGGGGTGTTTATGATCCAGCCTATATTCTTTTCTTCGATCAGATCGATCACGTTTGGTCGCCCCTTCGAGATGCTGAAAACGCCTTGACTCTTGATGCCGCTATCGCGGAGCACAGTGCTCGTTCCGAGTGTTGCATAGATCGTGAATCCGAGCTTTACAAGCTCAGCGGCAAGGACTGTCATTTCCTTCTTGTCCTCGTCCCGCACGCTCACAAAGATGTGGCCGGATGAGGGCAGAGTGCCGCCGGCGGCCACCTGGCTTTTCAGGTATGCCATCCCGATCGTCGCATCAATCCCCATGACCTCGCCCGTTGATTTCATTTCAGGGCTCAGAATAACGTCAATCCCGGGGAATCGGGAAAACGGAAAGACAGCTTCTTTTACCGAGCAATGCTTGGTCTGTATTTCCTTTGTGAAGCCGAGGTCTTTGAGCTTGTGTCCAGCCATGACCAGCGCTGCCAGCTTCGCCAGCGGCACGCCGATCGCCTTGCTGACGAATGGGACGGTTCGCGACGCGCGGGGATTCACTTCCAGAACGTAAACCACGCCGTCCTGGACGGCAAATTGCACATTCATCAATCCGCAGACCTGGAGTTCGGCGGCCATGGCGAAAGTCTGACGCCGTATGGTTTCCTTGACGTCGGAGGACAGACTCGGAGCCGGTATATAACATGCGCTGTCGCCAGAATGTATGCCAGCAAGTTCGACGTGCTCCATGATCGAGCCGATGACGTATGTCTCGCCATCGGAAATGCAGTCAACATCCACCTCGACAGCGTGCTCCAGAAAGCGGTCGATGAGGACCGGCCGTTTCCGTGATACTTCCACTGCCTCGGTCATGTATTTTCTGAGCATTTCCTTGTCATGTATGATCATCATCGCGCGCCCGCCAAGCACGAATGACGGTCGCATCAGCACGGGATATCCGATCCTGTCGGCAATCACCTCTGCCTCGGAAATATTCACTGCAACGCCGTTCTCAGGTTGCTTGATGCCGAGCTTGTTCACCATTTCGGCGAACAGCTTCCGGTCCTCGGCCTTCTCGATGCTTGACGGTTTGGTTCCGATGATATTGACCCCGTTGGCCTCGAGACTCTTCGCGAGATTGAGCGGCGTCTGTCCGCCAAACTGCACGATTGCGCCCCAGCATTTCTCGTGATGATAGACGTTGAGCACATCCTCGAGAGTCAGCGGCTCGAAATACAGGCGGTCGCTTGTATCATAATCGGTGCTGACGGTCTCCGGGTTGCTGTTGACCATTATCGTTTCGAAACCAGCGTCCCTGAGCGCAAACGCGGCATGGACGCAGCAATAGTCGAATTCAATGCCCTGTCCGATTCTGTTCGGTCCACCGCCAAGGATCATGATCTTCTTCCTGTCGCTCGGCTTACTCTCATTGATGTCGCCGTAGGTGGAATAGAAGTAAGGAGTAAACGCCGCGAACTCGGCCGCGCACGTGTCAACCTGCCCGTACACCGGCTTGAGTCCGGTCGCTTCGCGCGATTCGCGGACTTCCGCCTCGGTGCTTTTGAGCAGATGCGCAACCTGCCGGTCGGAATAGCCATACTCCTTGATCTGCCGGAATAGGTGCGGATTCTTCTTCAGTTTGGCCACTGTACCGGCCGACTTGATCTCGTCTTCATAAGCCGTTAGTTCCTCAAGATGCCGCAGGAACCACCGATCAATCTTCGTGAGACTGAAGATCTTCTCGACATCCCAGCCTCTCTTGTACGCCGCGCGAACCGCAAAAATGCGGTCCGCATTTGGCTTGGTGAGTTTCAGCGTCAGATCGCCGTCGCTCAATCCTTCGATTGCGGCATCCTTGCCGTCGGCGCCGAACCCGGCGCGACCGGTTTCGAGCGAGCGCAACGCTTTCTGCAGCGACTGTTTGAACGTCTTGCCGATACTCATCGCTTCGCCCACCGACTTCATCTGCGTGCCAAGCGTGCTGTCGGCGCCTGCAAACTTCTCGAAAGCAAAGCGCGGCACCTTGGTTACGACGTAATCGATGGAAGGTTCGAAACAAGCCGGTGTTTCCTTTGTGATGTCGTTTCTGATCTCGTCCAGCGTGTATCCAACGGCAAGTTTCGCCGCGATCTTGGCTATCGGAAATCCGGTGGCTTTTGAAGCGAGCGCACTCGATCGCGACACGCGAGGGTTCATCTCGATGACCACCATTCTGCCGTTGTCGGGATTGATCGCAAACTGGACATTGGAACCGCCGGTGCTGACGCCGATCTCGCGCATCACCGCGATTGCAGCGTCCCGCATGATTTGATATTCGCGGTCCGTCAGCGTCTGCGCTGGCGCCACGGTGATGCTGTCGCCGGTATGAATGCCCATCGGATCGAGGTTTTCTATGGAGCAGACAATGACGCAATTGTCCTTCGCATCACGCATTACCTCCAGTTCGAATTCCTTCCAGCCCAGCACGGATTCCTCGATCAGGATCTCGGTGTTCGGACTGTAGAAAAGGCCGCGTGCGGCTATTTCCTCGAATTCCTTCTCGTCATATGCAATGCCGCCGCCTGTTCCACCGAGCGTAAATCCGGGCCGTATCACCAGCGGATATTTGCCGATCTGGTCCCTGACTTTGCGGGCTTCCACAAGAGAATGAGCCGAACCGCTCACAGGCAGATCGAGGCCGATATTCTGCATGCACTTCTTGAAAAGCAGCCGATCCTCCGCCTTGTTGATCACCTGGGCATTGGCACCGATCATTTCTACGCCGTAGCGCTGAAGCGCGCCGGAGCGATCGAGTTCGATTGCCAGGTTCAACGCGGTTTGTCCGCCGAGTGTCGGTAGAAGTGCGTCGGGACGCTCCCGGCGGATGACTTCGGCAACAATATCGTGAGTAAGCGGTTCGATGTAGGTGCGATCGGCGAATTCGGGATCGGTCATGATCGTTGCCGGATTGCTGTTCACCAGCACTATTTCATAACCTTCTTCCCGGAGCGACTTGCAAGCCTGCACGCCGGAGTAATCGAATTCGCAACCTTGGCCGATTACAATCGGCCCCGATCCGATCAGCATTATCTTCTTTATGTCCGTTCTTTTCGGCATAATCGTGTTATCGCAATCTATAAACCTTTATTATCCCTGAAATTGAGGAATCGTCGTTCCTGCGCGGCAAAGCGCGGACGCAATCTCTCACCCACGCTTCTTCACAACTGCTGCCACAAAATCGCGGAAAAGCGGATGCGCCTTGAGCGGGGTTGACTTGAACTCCGGATGGAACTGGCATCCCACGAACCAGGGATGATTCTTCAGCTCAACTATTTCAATCAGGCTGCCGTCCGGCGAAAGCCCGGAGAACATGAGACCTTTCTGATTCATTTGCTCCCGATATTTGTTATTAAATTCGTAACGGTGCCTGTGTCGTTCTTCGATGTTTTTTGCGCCATAGGCGGAACATGCTTTTGTGCTGTCGCCAATCGAGCAAGGATATTTCCCGAGCCGCATTGTGCCGCCTTTATTGGTGATGCTTCGCTGGGTTTCCAAGAGATCAATAACGGGAAACGGCGTCTTCTCGTTAAACTCGGTGCTGTTCGCGTGTGCCATGCCGCAGACGTTGCGGGCGAACTCCATCACCGCGCATTGCATTCCGAGACAAATGCCGAAGTAGGGAATATTCTTTTCGCGCGCGTATTGCACGGCGGAGATCTTGCCCTCAATGCCGCGGTTGCCGAAACCGCCAGGCACGAGGATGCCGGAAACGCCTGCAAGCAGTTTCTCCGGGCCTTCTTTTTCTATTTCCTCGGATTCGATCATCCGGACATTGACTTTGACGTCGTTCGCTATTCCGCCGTGGGTGAGCGCTTCGTAAATGCTCTTATACGAATCGCGCAGGCTGATGTATTTGCCGACAACCGCGATTTCGACTTCGCCGCCCTTTGGAGAGATGAGCGTGTTCACCATCTTGCGCCAATCGTCCAGGTCGAGCCTGTTGACGTGCATCCGCAGTTTTTCCAGAATATAAACATCCACATCCTGCTTCGCCAGATCGATCGGGACTTCGTATATGGAATGGGCTACGTCGCGTTCCTCGATCACCAGATTCGTGTCCACATTGCAGAAAAGCGCGAGCTTCTCCTTGTGCTCGTCATCGAGGTGTTTCTCGCAGCGACATATCAGGATGTCAGGAATGATGCCGATCGTGCGAAGAATGCCGACCGATTGCTGGGATGGTTTGGTCTTCATTTCGCCTGCCGCCTTGATGTACGGCACAAGTGTTATGTGAATAAAGAGCCCGTTGTCCCGCCCAATCTCCTGCCGGAACTGGCGTATTGCCTCGAGGAACGGCAGCGATTCGATGTCTCCAGCGGTGCCACCAATCTCAGTGATCACAATATCCACATCGTCCGCATCGAGGTTTTTCAAGGCTTTCTTGATTTCGTCGGTGATGTGCGGAATGACCTGGACGGTCTTGCCCAAGTAACCGCCTTCCCGTTCGCGGGAGATGACGGCGCTGTAGATCCGGCCCGTGGTGTAGTTGCTTGCCTTCGTGCAGTTGATGCCGGTAAATCTTTCGTAGTGCCCAAGATCGAGGTCTGTTTCCGCGCCGTCCTCAGTGACATAGACCTCGCCGTGCTGATACGGAGACATTGTGCCGGGATCAACATTGAGATAGGGGTCGAGCTTCTGCATCCGCACGCGATAACCGCGGCGTTCCAGCAGCAGCGCCAGGGACGCGGCAGTCAGTCCCTTGCCCAAGGAAGAAACAACCCCGCCCGTTACAAAAATATGCTTTGTCATGCAAACTTTCCCACTGAAACAATGGACGGGATATTACTTCCTGACGTCCAACTGCAATTCCGGATTCAACTTCTCCAATGCATCTTTCCCGACCACACCCTCTATCTCCACCGGATATCTGCCTGTAAAGCATGCGCAGCAAAAATCCTTTGGATTTTTGAACGGCGACAGCAATCCCTTGACGCTCAGATATCCCAGGCTGTCGGCGCCAAGAAACTTCCTTATTGCTTCTACATCCTGGGAACCGGCTATCAATTCTTCCTTGGTGGGAAAATCAATCCCGAAGAAGCATGGATAAGCCACAGGCGGACACGAAATCCGCATGTGAATCTCTTTTGCCCCGGCCTCGCGCAGGCGGGTGACCCTTCTCTTCGCCGTGGTGCCTCTGACGATGGAATCGTCAACGACAACGACCCGCTTGCCTTTAACGACATCCGGTAGCACCGCGAGCTTCATGTCCGCGCCTTTTGCCCGATCGTCGGCATCAGGCATGATGAATGTCCTGCCCACGTAATGGTTTCTAATGAATCCAAAATCGAACGGAATGCCGCTGCGCCGCGAAAACCCCAACGCCGCTGAATTGCCGCTGGCGGGAATGGGTATCACGATGTCGGCTTCAACCGGATGTTCCTCTGCAAGGCGCATGCCGTACTGCAACCGAACCATATGTACGTTTTCTCCGAATACAACGCTGTCGGGCCGCGCGAAATAGACCAGCTCGAAAACGCAATGCGCAAAATGCTCCTGCGCTTTCTCCGCAAATATACTGCTGTGCAAACCGGTTTCGTCGGCGACAACCAGTTCGCCCGGCAGGACGTCCCTGACATATTCCGCACCGGTTTGGACAAGCGCGCACGTCTCGCTGGCAAAGACATAACCATTGCCGAGCTTTCCTATCGAAAGCGGCCTGAATCCCTGCCGATCGCGCGCGGCCATGACGCAATTCTTGGTCATCAGAAGGAAGGAAAACGAGCCTTCCAATTCCGCCAGCGCCCTTGCAACCCTGCGTGGCCTTGACCTGTACATTGGATCTGCCAGCAGGTGAACGAGCACTTCGCTGTCTGTGCTGGTCTGAAAAATAGCGCCAGCTTCCTGGTACATCGTGCGCAGCTTGGCCGCATTCACGAGATTTCCGTTATGGGCGACAGCCCAGATCCCGTCAACGCATTCAACCACAAGCGGTTGGACATTCTGGATCCGCGTCGAACCTGTTGTGGAGTATCGAACGTGTCCGATGCCGATCTTGCCGTGTAATTCGTGCAGGGACTTGGCTGGCAATGCGTCGGAAACAAGCCCGAGTCCCTTTGAGGATCGCACCTTGTTGCCGTCACTGACGACGATACCGGCGCCCTCCTGTCCGCGGTGCTGAAGAGAGAAGAGACCGCGGTAGATTACAGGAGCGGCATAATCCACTCCATATACGCCGAACAGACCGCAAGATTCATGTGGATGATCTACGCTCATAAGGATACCTCTTAGCATCCGCACCAGGGAATGACAAGCAAGATGTAATTACGGAAGTATAACACAGGGAATGTTCTTCTGGTGTCTCCATTTATCGATGAATCACGGTTGTCTGACGCATCGTTTGGAACAAAACCGCACCATTATCGTGGTGCGACGGTTTGTAAGTTTACTGTTAAAAAGAGATCAGTCCCTTGCTGCTCTAAAGGCCTCAAGGGACTGATAGCTAACTCAGCAACAGCCAGGGCGGTTACTTTGTTGCGGCTGGCGCAGTCGCCGGCGCTGGCGCTGGCACTGGCTGTGCCGGTGCCGCAGCAGGAGGCGTAGTTGGCTTGCAGCAGCATTTCTTCGTGCAGCAGCCCATAACCATAGCACCCATAGCAACAACAACCATCCCTATTACGACTAATTTCTTCATTCTTTCTCCTTCTGCCGACCATCCAATGGTCTGACTCACGAATAATCACTCCAACCCTCCGAAATAACAAGCAAGAACAGATATTGCATTTCGTGGATGGTTGCTTGACTCAAGGCGCGCAACATGCGCACCCTCCCAATTTGTAAATGCATTGGGAGGGACGGCGTGTCGCCGTCCGTTTGTTCAGTATTTGCCTTTCAACTTGAGTCAATCAGACACCCCGTTTAAATTTTGCGACGGGAGAACGCCATGCCTGACCTCATCTATTGTTCCGGCGATTGTTCGTTCTGGATCTCCATATTTGGCAGCGTTCCAGTTTTCAGCCTGCTTCTCTCGGTTGCCTCGGCATATTCGCCGGTGTGAACGACAGTCGCTTTGCGTTCCGTCGAACGGCGTACCTGTGCCTCGCCAGCGTCCATTTCAATCCGGGCAAAATCGGCCGTCACACGAAAATCGAGCCGCGCATTCGTAGTGGCAACCTCGGCATATGGAGTCATGAAAACCATGTTTGTGGATTCGGGCTGCTGCGCAACATCCGCCAGCATGTGTCCGCGCGCGACCTCAATGTACTTTCCGTTCTTTTGGTGGAGCGCGACGAATGTGTTCGAGCCAAGGGTCAGGACCGTGCTCTCGGTAATATACCTGATTGTTGTTTCAGAATTTGTTCCCGTGAGGAAGATATCGCCGTCACAAACCTGCATGCCTGTAGTTGCCGCGATAGTACTTCCGCCCTGCTGTGTCAGCACGCCGTCCGTTGTCGAGAATATCGAGGCGAAAGGATCGTGTCGGATTGTAAGCTCACGCAACTTCTGGCGCTCCCTGCCGGCTGTCCAGCTGCCTGCTATTATCAACACAACTGCGCCTGCGAGCGCAAGCAACGGCCGCCACCACATAGCCTCGGACTTTACAAGTTCAGTCCGTTCCCGTGTCCTTTGTATTACTCTCGCTTGAGATCCAACCTCCTTGACGTTCAGTTTCCACCTGGGCTTCTTTACAACAGGCGATTTTTCTGGCTTGTCGGCGGATCGTTGTTCGGCAGCCGGTTTGTCATGCATGTGTGGGCTTCCGTTCAGCCGGCGCCAATCGTCGCCTGGTCAACCACGCATATGGCAAGGCCGGCGCCGCGGCTGACGATCTTTGCGGTTACACTGCCAGTGAGGAGATGTTCCATCCGCGAAGCTCCACAGCGGCCGATTACCAGCGTCGTATAATGCCCCGAACGCGCTTCGTCGAGTATGCCGTCGGCGATATTGTTGAAGTCCAGCCTGATCTTATGTTCGATATGCTCCGCTTTGATGCCTCGTTGCACCAGAAGCTTGCTGGCTTCATCGAACAGCCCTTCCATCCTCATCTTCTGATTCGCCGCCCAGGTGGAGATGACACTCTGCCTGCCCGTTTTTTCACCTGCCGTGAGAACGTGACCGTCGTCCCATAGCTGCGGCGGCAGTTGTGGAAGAACATACAGCAGAGTAACCTTTACGCCGGTCAGACCAGAAAATTGGCGTCCCACATAGTCAACCGCCGCCATCGCACCTGCCGTCCCGTCAAAAGCAATCAACACTTCTCTTTTAACCGTCGCCATTATGTTTTTCATCGCAAACATTTCCTCCTGCAAGCCGATTGATTATTCGATCACTTGACGATTTTCAATATTTCTTTGAATTCCGCTGTCGTCGCCGTCTTGAGCAGTTCGAAGAGGGACGACTCGACGCTGGTAAGGAACGCGCCGTGCGCTTTTGTTCTCTCAAGCGCGATCATTTTGTTCGAAAGCGTGCGGGACGAAACTGCATCCGCAACAACTTCGACGTGATATCCCAGTTTGACAAGCTCCGCCGCCGTCTGGAAAACGCAGATGTGAGCCTCTATGCCAGCAATAAGGACCTGGTGTCTGCCGGTCGCTTCCAGTTTCTTTATGAAGGCTTCCTCACCACAGCAACTGAAACAGGTCTTGCTTATCGGCATTTCTGATTTCAAAAGCTCCCGTAGTTGCGGCACGGTACCGCCCATCTTTTCGGGGATTTGCTCCATCCAGACAATCGGAAGCTTTAGAATCTGAGCGCCCTGTATAAGCTTGCCCAGGTTACTATAGAGCAGGTCCTTCTCGTACATTGACTCCGCAAGTTTGCCTTGAACATCAATCAGCACAAAGACCGTGTCGTTCACGTTCATCACAGTTGTTTCTCCAGCGCTAATTTCATTTCGCTTGCTTTTGATCTTCGTAAATTCGTTCGACTTCTTCCTTTGATAACTCCCTGTTAAACAGCATGAGCTCATCAATAGCCCCGACGAAACCGTCAGAACTTTCAGGGTTGAATTTTCCGATGTACAGTTTCTCCGAGTTCTTCGCGGCAGGTCCATCCGGAATCCCGCTCGCCAGTTCAATGCCGTTGCGGTAAATCCTGGCTTTGGAACCGGAGTTGAATGTAACCACCATGTGACTCCACTCATTGAACGTCATTGCATTTGTGGCCACACAGACCGGCCTTCGAGTCCCGGAATTAAAGACTCCCAATTCGATTATCCTCGATGTGGCGATCAGATTGTAACCAGCGCCCGCCTTTTCCTTCGAGACGATGTGCGCGTAGTCGTGGGGATCGGTAGTCGGGTTTATCCATACCGATATGGAAAATTGCGTTGTGAAGTCAATATTGTTGTTGCCGAGAACGGCGATGAAGCTCTTCCTGCCGTCGAAAGTGTATGCGCCTCCGATCTTGCCATCCGCCGTCCATTTCGCGCCGTGCACGCTCCCGCTGGCGCTCTTGCCGCTCTTGTCGGCGGTCGTCTTATCGCTGGCCACATCGAACGGATAGTAGAGAACCAGACCTTCCTTGATTATCGGGACAGAGGGCTTGGCAGATTTCTTCGGGATGCTCGTTTCTTCGGGAGCGTTTGGGGCGGACTTTGCAGTTTCTTCCATGTCGCCAGCTTTGGGTTTCGGTTCGCTGCTGCCTGCCAATGCCATTGCCGCTGCTATTTCCGTATCGCCATTGACCCTGTTGCTCTCTTCCTTGACAGCCATGGCCATCTCGATAGCGCCATCCGTGGTGAGCTTTCTTTTCGCCTCGTCCAGACTCGACAGGTATGAAGTGACAAGCTCCGCTATCTTCTTTGCTTTCGCTATCTCCGCGTCATTCCGGCTTTTGCTAAAGTCGTTTTGCAGGCGTGCCAGTTCGAGAGGCGTTTCCGGGCCAGGCGTGTCTGGCGCAGTCCCTTCCTTGATAAACCGCTCTTTTTCCTTGTTGGCGGCCAGAAACCCTTCAAGATCGCCCGCTCTTTGCATTTTCTGGGCAAGCTGCTCCAGCGCCTTGACATAATTAGTGGAGCAAATGCCAGGGTCAGCGGTGTCTGACTTGATCTTGCCGAGCGCGCTTTCAAATGTCTTCCTGGCATTTTCGAGATCGAATGACGGCGTGCCTCCATTCGCTGAATTAGCGCTCCAAAAGAGCATGACTACTGCGAGCAACTTCAATAAGGTTTTCATATTGTCCTCGAAAGTCGAAACTGCCTGCGCATCGGTGCCTGCAACACGTCGGTCAGAGGTGGAAGACTAAAACCGACAGGACGCACGCACTATCATGCGGAACTGAATGTGCAATTTTCCCTCAAAAACAGCAATCAGGAAAAATGAGGCCGCCCAGTAACTGGTGAGACGCCTTAAATCTCCCATAAAGACCGCTCACCTATGCCTTGGATATTGCGTTTTGGATATTTTCCTCTTTCTTTCAGGTTTCAAGTCGCATTCCTCAGCCTGTCCTGCTCAACATATCCAGCGGACTCGTCGCCGGACGCGTCACGCCGTAGCCCTGCGCGAAGTCGAAGGGGCGTAGGCTGATACCACTTTTAGTGTGACACTGCACTATTGTCTTTGGTGGAGCGGGCGCTCCGCGCACGCTTTTTAGCGCCCAATTGCACATACGCCGCGACGGAGCGCGGCGTCCACCTAATAGTGCAAAAGCAAACTGATGACGGTATGATTCCGCATGTCTTCCGTCATCTTGCCAGCCTGAGCTTATCGGCAGGACTCCTCACCGGCAGTGCCGGCTTCTTCAGAACATGCGTGTAAATCATGGTTGTCGAAACACGAGAATGGCCAAGTAACTCCTGCACAGTTCTGATGTCATGCCCATCCTCCAGCATATGCGTCGCAAAAGAGTGTCGCAACGTATGACAGCTCACATTCTTCGCCAGCCCCGCCTTCTCAGCGGCATCCTTGATCGCCTTCTGCAACGCATTCTCGTGAACATGCCCGCGTCGAATCACACCTGTCCGTTCGTCTGCGGAAATACGGCTTGACGGAAAAACAAACTGCCAGCCCCAGTCCGTGGCTGCCGCCGGATGCGTGTTCTCGATTTCCTGCGGCAGATACGTTCGCCCGAACCCGTTCGCCATGTCCTTATCATGCACCGCCTTCACCCGCTTCAAGTGCTCGACGAGCATCTCAATGCAAATCTCAGGCAAACCCGTAATCCTGTCCTTCCCGCCCTTTCCCTTCTGCACCACGATCTGCCCCTGAGCGAAATCAATATCCATGACCCGCAAACATGCACAGTCCAACAGCCTTAACCCGGAGCCATACATCAATAATCCCATCAACTTGTATGTCCCCGGCAATTCGTTCAGGAGCCGCTCCACCTCGTCCCTGCCCAGACAAATCGGAGTCAACTTCGGTTTCTTCGCGCGCGCAAACTCGCCGATCACCCCCAACTCAATCCCCAGCACCTGCTTGAACAGAAAGACCAGAGCATTAAGCGCCTGATTCTGCGTGCTCGCCGA
>CAZASC010000054.1:0-22285 GCA_964487695.1 uncultured Victivallales bacterium | reverse complement strand
TTCAGCGAGCAATTGAAGATCAGCACGTCCGAAGGCTGACCGCCCACTAGACCTACGCATTTATGGGTCATGTCCCACCCGTCGCCCGTGGATTGGACGCCGCCTACAGTGGCATTGCCGGTATAACCTGCATTGCCCGTTATTTCCAGCGAGCGGAATTGAACGTTAGTGATTGGCGCGCCGCTTGGCGCCAGAAAGAACATGCTGAATCGGCTGATTTTGAAGTATGCATTGGTGTCAGAATTGTTGTTCCAATGTGTGACCGGGTTCTGCAAGCCCGGCATGTACCCGGATATGTGCGATTTATCGGCGCCTTCACCAAGGAACACGAGACTGCTGTTGGTTATGGTGAAGATTTGAGCCGTGACAAATGGATCTGCATCGCCGGACTGATGGCAGACGGCGTAAGTGCCCTGCGGAAAATAGATGATGCCGCCATTTGCGGCAACGGCGGCAGAAATGGCATTGCGGATCGCCACCGTGTCATCCGTTGTTCCATTTCCCGTAGCGCCATAATTAGTCACGTTGAAAACCGGCAGCTGCGGCATCTGGCAGACGGATTCCAAGCCGGAAGGCGCAAGATAGCTGTCATCGTAGAACCCAATCTGTCCGGAAGTTACAAATGTCGCGCTTATGGTGTGGTTGGACTGAACATTGTTGAATGTATATGAATTCGGCGCTCCAACGGAATTTCCATCCACCACAACATTACTGACGACGTATCCGCCGTTCCCAGCGAGGGTAAACGTCTGATTGCTTCCCGGCGGCACGCTCACGGCTCCGGAGGGAGTGATTGTGCCGTTCGCCCCCGCGCTCGCATTGATCGTATAGTTGGTCACGCTAATGCCGACGCCCACATTGTGGTGCGCTTGCACCTGTTGCGCCGACAAGACGTTGGAATATACTGCGACATTGTCGTAGTAGATCGAGAACGCTGCCGAACCGCTGCGAGTCGCTATGTCAATCTGCGCGGTTGTGCTGATCGTTCGCGGTTGTGATCGCGTATCCATCAACGTCCCATCTATGTAGAAGTTCGCTTGCGACCCGTCGTGCGTCTCAACCAGGTGATACCAGCGACCGAGACTGGCGATCACCGAACTGGAATATGAGCTGGCACCATAGTCAACCGAGAACGCCTGACCGCCCCCGCCTTTCAAGCTGAGTATTGTTGCAAAGCTGCCGCCATCCACGCTGAAAAACGTTACGGGTCCGCCGTTGGCGTCGAAACTCACCCACAATTCCCAGCTTCCCGCAACCCGCCGCAGAACATTCGATGGATCGTCAACAAAGATATCCCCGAATTGACCTGCCTTCACGGCCTTGGATCCAGCCACTCCTGTCTGGGCGAACGTAATATCGTTATAACACTGCCCCACACGACTGGACACAGCATCAATGGCTTGGGTGCTCCCCGCCGTCTCTTCGAACTTCCAGAACGCTATTGGGGAATCTGCCAGCACCACCTGCGCATAGTTGCCAGTAATGCTGAGCACGGACAGCGTGGCAACAGTGCTAGTCGCACTGCCCCAAATGTTAGTCACCACCACGCGGAACTGCGCCCCGTTGTCCGTATTCGTCGTAGCTGGAGTCGTATAGGATGCGTTCGTGGCGCCGCTGATATTCGTGCTGTTCTTTGTCCATTGATAATAGAGCGGCGCCGTGCCCGATGGAGTTACACTGAATGTCGCCGTCTGCGGAACCGTCACAGTGGCATTGGCCGGCTGCACAGAGATCGAAGGCGGCGAGTTGCTGACGACTGGCGCGCCGTTCGTGCTGAAGACGGCATGGAAGGTCGCCCCGTAAGATCCGTTCACGTTCACCGTAAATCGGATCGGCGCGAGCCGTACTATCGTGATCTGACTATCAGCAGAAACGGTATTCGATGCGTTCTGGTTCACATCAATGGTTATGACACCGGTGTTCAAATGTGTCGGGTCGGAAACTGCAACGCATAGATTGCTGGAGGTTTGTCCGAGCATGACCGATGCCTTCCTGTCGCTGGTAATCCCCCCAACTGACTTCACCTGGTCGTTCCAGAAATTAACGCCTGTGACGCCGAGGGTATTCTCTATGACAGCCTGGGCATTGGTGGAGTTTTCCAACACCGTGATTTGCGGAGCGGCGGCATAGGTCGAGACCTGAGCCGCCGTCTTGTTTGGCAGAATGACATACTGGTATGAGGCGCCGGCAGGATTCATTCCATGATCGAACCAGAGGGTTACGTAATTGCGTGTAACGCTGGCAGGACTCTCGAACGATGAAAGAGTACTCCATTGACCTGTTCGGGCCTCACGCACCGCCTTGACGGTTGCCGGCGCCGGGAAGTACCAGCCGACATCAGCCCCTCCAACATTTCCTGCAAGATGGGCATACTGGACATTGTTCAGCGTCTGGGTCCATCCCAGCGACGCAGGCTGAACAATACCATTCACCGTCAGAGTGTTAGTGCCGACGTCACTGATCTTCTGATTTTCCACAATCGTTTCGATCGTCCTTGCGTCTGTGCTGTTGATTCCGGCGCCTAGACAGACAATTTCATCATCGAACATGAACCACGATTTCTTAGCCGTCAGCGAGCAACCGTAGGCGGCCAGATCCATGCCAGCCACGCTATATGTATCGAGGAATTGTACTCCGCCTGCCCAACTGTTCGATGCCACGATGTTGGCTCCATCAACAGCCGTTCGTGGGCGTGTATCTACGGTTGTCCCCGGCATACGGTATAGATTGACGGTCGGCCAGAAATCAGCGCTGTAACGCGCCTGGTCGCCGTTGTACAGCCACGTCGTACCGTCGCTTGTGTACCATGCCTCCATGTTGATGTTCCAGATGGACTCGTACATGCCGACCCTGGTTGATGACATGCTGACGCCGAAGGCGAAATCGCCGCGCTGATGAACAACCCGGTCCATGTTGGCGAAAACATGCGATGTGATTAACGTGCCGGTGGGCGCAATAGAGGAGTCGCTCAGCAGCCCCTTGACCGTTGACATGGACCTTAAATCGGTGCTGGCGTAGTAATTGGAAAAACATGCGTCATTGGCAACCCACTGCTTTATCAGCCGCTTATACGCCAGAGCATCCTGCGCGGGTGCGGATGGAATGAGTTCAGCCACGGAAGTGATGACATCGTGACCGATTGTGTGATTCTCGCCGCCTGTGCTCTGTAGCGTTCGCCCGAAAACATACGCGAACAAATCCCCGTCGTACATGAGCGGCTCGAACGCCTGGTACACCCATGCGTACACGTTTGTCCTGTTGGCATCAACGACCTGCCACGGCGTGGAATCCAGCATGTACAAGGTGTCTGCCAGTAAACCAACCGAGATATAACCGTAAGCCCCGGCATATGGAAACATGTCATGAGCGATGTAGGAACCGTCAGCAAAAAAACCATTCTTGTCCGAATCCAGACCGGTCTTGTAGAGGAATACGTCGCTCAGGGCATCCCGCGCGGCAGTTGCCTTTGCATCATTTTTGACATTTATTCCGCGCAGGGCCACGACCGTGGACATCCATATGCGGTTGGCTCCGGTGGCCGTAAACTGGCCAGGTTTGCCATAGAACTTCGTCGGATCAGGCGAGAACGCATCAACAGCCGCCATATAGTTGTTGACTTGCGTGGAACTAAGGTTGGAATAAAGCAAAGCAACCAGGTCGTTCAAATGCAGTGGAACAGCAATCTCAAAATCGAACCAGTTCACGCCCCATGTTGTGTTTTCGTTGTACTTGTTGGCATACATCCAGTCGAGCCCGGCGATGACAGCGTTCAGTAAATTGGTATTGCCCTGCAATGTGAAGCCATATTTCGACGATGACGATAAATATGATTGCGCCATCATTTCGAGGCGATTGTAATTCTCAGTGATCTGCCAGCTATCGCCGGTATCGAGGTCGCCCCACAGGCTCGTTCTTGCGGCGTTTGTGTGCATGGTGCTCCAGAATACACTGGCTGATGCCGCAGAAATCAGCAAACTGCCGTCGCAATCCTGATCATTGACATCCACCGTGGTTGGCGGCAGGACGCGATTGACCCATCTGGCCCTGGCCTGGTCGAAACTGTCGCCCTGATTCTCCGACAGAGCAGCAGGCGGCGTCCATGTCGGGGGTTGTGTGGTCGGCACAAACTTCACTGCGTCGGCACCGACAATCATGGTCGCCCCGTCATTGCGAATCACAACCGAACCTGTCTGTCCTGCATTGAAAGGATACGTGCCGAGAAATACCCATCCGCCACCGGCAGCTCCCTCGCTTATGGTTAATGTCTCGGATCTGTTCTGATAGTTCACTGTTACTGGAACATTGGGCGCATATCCGCCCTCCCACACAGCCCACCATAGGTAAACCTGGTAATAGCCCTGCTGAAGATCAGGCGCAAAAGTGACCGAACTTCCGTAGCCCGGTTGAGCGACAAGATGACTGCCGCCGTAATCATTGCCACCCGATCCGAGAACCCAGGACCCAACGATAATGACGTGATTGGTATCCGAGTTATCTACAATGACACTCTGGGCCAGTGATGTCCCCGTCAAAAAGGCGCTTATGGTATGGTTGGTTTGAACATTGTTGAACGTATATGAATTCGTTGTTCCCACTGAACTTCCATCAACCAGAACATTCGTAATGTTATAGCCCGTATTCGCCACAATCGTAAACGTCTGATTGCTTCCGGCTGGCACGCTCACGGCTCCGGAGGGAGTGATTGAGCCGTTCGCCCCCGCGCTCGCATTGATCGTGTAGTTGGTCACGCTAATGCCGACGCCCGCATTGTGGTGCGCTTGCACCTGTTGCGCCGACAAGACGTTGGAATATACTGCGACATTGTCGTAGTAGATCGAGAACGCTGCCGAACCGCTGCGAGTCGCTATGTCAATCTGCGCGGTTGTGCTGATCGTTCGCGGTTGTGATCGCGTATCCATCAACGTCCCATCTATGTAGAAGTTCGCTTGCGACCCGTCGTGCGTCTCAACCAGGTGATACCAGCGACCGAGACTGGCGATCACCGAACTGGAATATGAGCTGGCACCATAGTCAACCGAGAACGCCTGACCGCCCCCGCCTTTCAAGCTGAGTATTGTTGCAAAGCTGCCGCCATCCACGCTGAAAAACGTTACGGGTCCGCCGTTGGCGTCGAAACTCACCCACAATTCCCAGCTTCCCGCAACCCGCCGCAGAACATTCGATGGATCGTCAACAAAGATATCCCCGAATTGACCTGCCTTCACGGCCTTGGATCCAGCCACTCCTGTCTGGGCGAACGTAATATCGTTATAACACTGCCCCACACGACTGGACACAGCATCAATGGCTTGGGTGCTCCCCGCCGTCTCTTCGAACTTCCAGAACGCTATTGGGGAATCTGCCAGCACCACCTGCGCATAGTTGCCAGTAATGCTGAGCACGGACAGCGTGGCAACAGTGCTAGTCGCACTGCCCCAAATGTTAGTCACCACCACGCGGAACTGCGCCCCGTTGTCCGTATTCGTCGTAGCTGGAGTCGTATAGGATGCGTTCGTGGCGCCGCTGATATTCGTGCTGTTCTTTGTCCATTGATAATAGAGCGGCGCCGTGCCCGATGGAGTTACACTGAATGTCGCCGTCTGCGGAACCGTCACAGTGGCATTGGCCGGCTGCACAGAGATCGAAGGCGGCGAGTTGGATGGTTGGTTAGCGAAAAGCACGTAGAGCGGCTCCTCGCCGACCATGATGGATCCCGGTGTAACGGTCATCTGGTTGCCGAGGTAATCGGTGACAGACGTCTGATTGCGAGTGAAATCAACTTCCAACGCCGACCCGGCACTGGGATCGCCTCCGTAGGCAGCCTGACAGGTTGATTCAAATCCTACGAGTTCATTATCAGTCCACAGCACCAGTAGAATGTCGTTGGTACCCGTAAACTTCAGGATGCGAAGGTTGCTGACCGCACCGGGAAACATTCCGGCGACTGTACGACCCCTGACTTGCGAGACAAGGTTGGACACGGCAACGAAGGCTGGCTTCTGGCTGTTGTCTGCCGCCAGCAGGCCGTCGTTCCAATCAACGTTACTCGGGTCGCTGCTCTGGTCACGGATATCGAAATAGAAGTTGTGCGGGAATCCTGCCAGCCAATTACTCAGCAGTTGTCGCGCAACAAGCCGCGCCTGGTGCTGACGAGGAGCCAGAGTTCGACCATCGGAACCATAATTAGCTGAACTGTAACCACACTCGGTATCCCAGAGTTCTGGAGTGTTTGTCGGAATGGCAGTCTTTATGATGGACCGCAGAAGCGCACTGTCGTCTGCAATAGTCTCTGGGCTGGCATTTCGATAAGGGTGACAGCCTAACGCGTCCGCACCGGCGCCTCCTCCAGCGGCGAGGAAATCTCGCATGAATATCCAATCAATGTCAAAAACCCCTCCGATGCATACCTTTGCGGATGGATCACCTTCACGGATGTTAGAGACCGTTGCTTTCGTCAGGTTGGCAAAATTCGTCGGATCCGGTGCTGGTTTCCATGCATAGACAAGATTCTCCTCATTCCATATTTCGTAGGTCGCGCCCTTTCCGGCAAAGTGCTGCGCTGCGGCTTTCGCGAAATTCCCAAAGCCAGCGAAAGCATTTGTCGTTGTCGGGCCAACCTTCTGGTCGCTGTTGCCGGTGTAAAGCTGATTGCCATAGTCGAGGATGAAATGAGGAGCGATGCCTCGTGCCGCCAACAGCTGGACACGAGTATCGTACGTCGAAAAATTATAGTTACCTTGACTGGACTCGCAAGCGGCCCAGTTCAGATCCATCCGTGCTGCGATGAAACCGAGCTGCGATGCGGAATCCAAAGCATTAGTGTTGTTTTCCGAACTATAGACACACACGCCCCATGCATTGGAGAACGCAGTGCTGACTGGCAGCACGGTCGCTGTGGACAATGGATCTATCGTAGTCGCCAGCGATCCAGCCAAGATAACATCATCGAAATCAAGGGTGCCGCCATTGGTTACATATCCATCCACATACGTGTAGCCTTCGGAGGCGTACGGGTATGCCCGGAAGCCAAGCGAGCCGATTGGTCCGTGCATCACGCCGTCTGCCGCTCCGTCCTTGAAAAGGGCTGGCGTGAGATCAAGCTTCACCACGACCTGATGCCATCCCGTGGGATCAACCAGATCCGAGAAATTGCGGTGGGCCTCATAGTAGAAATGTTGGCCGGTTGCATCGCCGACCACCAATTGCACTTTGATTTCAGGCGGCTGCTTGACCCAGAAAGAGATCGCCGGCGGCACAGTCTGATTGAGCCCAGTGCGCGTGATTTCTGCCAGAGTGCCGGTGAATTGAAAATGTGCGCTTTTGCCTGCATGCCCCTGCCCTGATGTCAGAGTGCCGCTGCCATACGAGACAGACCACGGTGCTGGAGAGTTGGTGGCCTCGAAATCGTCAATCAAGATGTCGGCTGCCCTGCCGCTAAACGCCAGCACACACAAAAATGCTCCGACCAAGCGTGCTATCTTAAACCGATAAGTCTTTATATTTCCTCCTCGTTGACTTGCCAACCCGAACACTGAGTTCAGACACCTTCCTCTTACTGCAGCGTTGCCCTAATGCGGTAAAACGTAGCACAGTTCGGTGTCGCGTTTGTGCATGCAACAACACTTCCGTTTGCGATAATACCTGTGCAGCCAGGAGCAGGCTGCCATGCCCCGCCAGTCAAGTTTGTGCGCTGCTCAATGTCATAGCAGCGAGTCAAGCCGGGATAGTTCGTTGCGTCTGTTTGGACTGACGCAACGTCTACGACAACCTGGTCTGCAAAATTCGTGATAGCGACCGAAAAACGGCTCGCTGGATCGGTTGGATTCATGCCTGCCAGGTAGTCCTGCCACACCGTCATGCCATTTGATGCGACGCTTATTGCGAGACTCGGATAGTTGTTGGATGGCGTTCCTGGATAATAATGCACCATCCACGCCGGGGAAGGAATGCACTTTGAGGGAGAATTGTCACCAACAATACGCGTCTGCACACTTCCATAAACGCTGAAGCCTGCGTTCGAGGCAACCGTCATGTAACTGGCCCAGATCCAGTTGGTGGAACGAAACACTTTTTCAATCCTGATTTCAGCTATGCTCGCATCAGCCAGCCAGTAACCGGAGCTGCATCCGCCCAAACCCAAGCTGTTATTGTTTGGATTTATGGTTGCGCCAATGTCATGAGGGCTCGAACCAATCGGAACGCCATTCTCAAAATTCCACAACTGGCCATTCTCGCCATTGTACGCAAAGGCGAAGTAGTACCATGGTCCAACGCTCAATGCCTGACTGAAGGAATCATCATTGCCGACCGTCCAACCGCTCGGATTGCCGGTATTAAGCAGACTCCTCATCTTCGTGACGTTGTCGGAGTTTTCCAGCGCCCATTGATTCTCCTTCCGGACGATCGGTTGCTCATTGGACGGAAGTGTATTGTAACGAATCCAACCGGAGACCGTCGCCACATTCCCGGTGAAATCCAAGCTGTGACGATCGGCAACCTGAACATAGCTCCCACCGGCAACTCCTTGTGCAGCGCCAATCGGGCCGACCGAATTTGTCACGTTGCCAACCGCAATTCCGTCGTTTCTGTACGCCGTGGAATCCAGTGCATTTGACTGACCCATGTGCCAGACACCCGCAAATGCCGAAGTCGGCCACACAGCGCTGTTTGTGGCGCAGGCTGCAGCAGCGCTGATAGCGTCATAAGCGGTGTTGCTCCAGCTTGCCCAGATATAACAGTTACTGGAGAACTCCGGAATCTGCACCCACACGTATGAATTCCCATTGGTATTCCACTGTCCCATTTCGTAGTTTAACTCCTGCAATCCATCCGAAGATGTGAAATTCAAGTCGTAACCGTTGGTAGAGGTGAACTGAGTGTACGAGAATCCTGGGATGTTTGTGCTCAAGACAACAAGCGCCGGAAAGTTCGTCAGCCTCTCCGCATTGTCGTAACCTGTGAAGCCAACTTTAGCCCTGCACCGTCCGTAGTCATTAAAGATCTTAAGCACGGCAATGCTGGGCGTTCCCAGCATGGCCCCACCGCTTGGATTGAACAGAGTGATATTCACAGTCTTACCCGGCCCAGGCATCCCGTCGTTAAGAACTGGAATCGTGAATGACTGACTCGTCGAGGCAGTGAAAGTGACCGTGCCGCTGGTCGCGATGTAATCCGTTCCATCCACGGCTGTGCCATCGGCCGTAGCGTAATTCACCGTAAAAGGGCCCGAAATGCCGTTCGTGCGCGTGAGAGAGATCGTCGCGGAGCCATCCATCTTTCCTGCGTTGAACGTGGCGCTGCTAAACTGCACCATGCCTGCCCCGCCGTGAGAACCGGCATCAAATGGGAGCGTAAGAAGGCCGTCGAACCAAGTCTGCGCTATGCGATCGTATGCAATGAGCCCTGGATGGTTGAACCCGTTGGCGAACAGGGAAGGATCAATCTGCCCATCGGTCATCAGATTCGTGTATTGATCTACCGTGCTCACATGCTTCCCTTGTGCCTGATATGACGGGACGAGCGTGTCGCGAATGTAGGCATTGTAGTTCACGATATTGGTGTCGTAGTTGGCCATCGGCGTGATCTGCGCAACTATAAGTTGGGCGTCTGGCTTTGTGGTGACGATCGTCTGAACGATGCTGTTCAGATTCGATTGGGCGGGAATGCCGCCATCGTCATTGATGCCAATCATCAAAAGAACGACGTCGGGATTGTCTGTGGAAAGCCAACCCCCAATATAGAAAAGTATGCCACTTGTTCCCCAACCCGCATAACCCCGATGATGATCCTGATCCACAGTCCTAAGGTCGACGACAGGGGTATTTGTGATTAGCGACCCGAGCACCGTGCTCCAAGGCTCCGTGGATTCCCCTACGAATTGGAAGGGATAACCACTATTTTTCAGCCGTGTGTAGAGGCCGCTGCGATAACCAAACTCAAACGGGGTTACCCAATTCGTGTCTGTATAACCCGCTGTAATCGAATCGCCGACGCACATAATGCGAACAGGAGTTGATGTCTGTGCCCCGGCTGAAACGACAAGACATAAAGAAAGGAGGCTCAGAGCCACCAAATTTACAAAACTTGCACAGGGAAGCAGACGCATATCTCCAGTTTTCAGGCGCATCTCATACCTCATCATTTGGACATTTCATAGACGCTGAAAACCGAATTAGAAACCACGGTCATATAGCTAGCCCAGAGCCAATTTGACGAGCGAAACACTCGCTCGACCCTGACTTCATCAATGACTGCGTCAGACAACGCTTGATCAAAACCGCCCCCCAACCACAAGTCACTCTTAGTCGGGACAATGGTTGCGCCAATGGCATGAGGACTTGAGCCTATGGATCGGCCGTTCTCGAAATTCCATTGTTTACCCTTCGACCCAACGTACGTAAAAGCGAAATAGAACCATTGGCCTGCAGTCAGGCTTGGAATGAAGGTGTCGTCCTCATAGATGGTCCACCCGCTTGGACTCGTTGTAGTGAGCGCATTCCTCGTCTTCGTGCCGCTTGCGAATCCGAGTTGCCAATGGTTCTGCTTTCGGACGATCGCCTGCTCCCAACCCGGCAGCGTATTGAAACGAATCCACCCTGATATTGTGGCTGCGCCAGACGTGAAATCAAGACTCGGAGAATCAGGCACTTTCACATAACAGCCAGAAAACACCTGGGCGTTACCAACAATGCCTGTCGCATTGCTCACTGAGCTTATGCAGAATACCGCTGTTCCGTTATTTCTATTCGCTGTGGAGTCCAGGGCATTGGACTGCGCCATATGCCAGACGCCTGCAAAGTTGTTTGTTGGCCAGACTGCGCCGTTCGTGGTGCAATATGGCCGTTGAGTGACGGATGAATTGCCCCAGTATGCCCAGATAAAGCCCTCGTTGCTTAAAACAGGCACCTGCACCCACACGTACGACAGGCCATTAGTATTCCACTGTTCCACCTCGTAGTTGAGTTCGTTTGCCGTCGTAGAATCGGCAAATCGCAAGTCGAAGCCGTTGCTCGAAGCGAATTGAGTGTAGGAGAAGTTGGAGAGATTGGGATTCAATATTACAAGCGTTGGAAAATTTGTCAGGGGCTCATACTTATTGTAACCGTTGAACGAGATCTTCATTTTACAATTCCACTGCGCATATGGCCTGGTGGTACCAGCAGCGTTTATGGCCTTGTACGCAGCCACGCCGCTCGCGCCCAGCAGACCGAATGACGCGACCGCAATTGCCAAGAGCTTGACCTGCGCATAGAAAATGGTCTTAAGCGCGCTCTCTGCCATGGCTAGAACCTTAGCGGAAACACCGCCGGTAAAGGCGGTAGCCTTCCCGGCTGCGCATAGGACTGCCGCCTGCGTTGTGGCACTGACAAATCCCGATGGAATAGTCGCGGCGCCTGCATCAGTAGAAAGTAGGATCCCAATTGCAGCCCCCGATGCCGCCACACCGTGCCTCATGAGCCGTTTCCGCAACATCTCGCGCCCCCTGAGCAACCGGGTGCCGACGGTCTTCAACGGACATGCCAGCAACCGGGCGGCGCTTTCCAAGGAAGCATTCTCCATGTGAAACAGGATCAAAGCCCGACGATATTTCTCCGGCAGCGAGTCCAATTCACTGGTCACGAGCGCCAGAACCTCGTCTCGACCAGAATCGTCGCGCGATGTTGTATCTGTCATCTCGATCACCTTCCGTTCCCGTTCCAATCTTGCCTTGTTCGAGCGGTATGCGTCCACTGATACACAGCGGGCCACACGATGAAGCCATGCGCCCACAGACAATTCGCCATAAAGCGAGGATGCCTTCTTTGAAAGTGCAACAAATGTTGCCTGTGCAGCGTCCTCTGCATCGTCACCAAGAATACCCCGACAAACGGCCAAAACCATCTTCGCATGCCGTTCTACCAAAGTGGCGAAGGCTCTCTGATCCCGCTTCTCAATGAATTCCTTGAGAAGATGTCCATCTGTCATTGCCTCCAAATAGATCATCGACATCATCCTCTTTCTATTCTAGTACCGGAGCAGCCCATCCGAATTCTTCACTAAATGCAAAAAAAAAGCGCCGCCGCGTATCAAGCGCCCAAAACTCCTTGAGAAAACGTACCCAAAATGACTGAATCATGCCACTTTTATGCATCGGAGAAAAGGACGAATCAGTTTACCCTTTAACTTGCAATGCTCTGCCGCTAATCTAACCCGGCATGAGAGTGTGCATTGATGTTCAATCTGCCATAGCGCAGCGTGCCGGTGTCGGTCGCTACACGCGGCAACTTGCGGAGAATCTCTGTTTAACGTCGGACAGCGACGAGCTGGAGCTGTTCTATTTCGACTTCATGCGGAAAGGCGTTCCTTTCAACGCCCCTAATGCCGCACGAGTGCCAGTGCGCTGGTGCCCGGGACGATTGGCGCAAGCCGCATGGAAGACGATTTCGTGGCCGCCATTCGATTTCTTTGCAGGACAGTCCGACGTCTATCATTTTCCTAATTTCATCATCCCGCCGCTTTCGCGAGGTAAATCGGTTGTCACCATCCATGATGCAAGCTTTCTGCGATTCCCACAATTTGCCGAAGAAAAGAATCTGAGGTATCTCACCACAAAAATACGGGACACGGTCAATCGTGCGGATGCAATCATAACTGACTCGGAATTCGGCGCACAGGAAATCGAATCCCTGCTGAACGCCGATCCGGCCAGGATATTTCCGATCCACCTGGGGATTTCCGGAGACTTCAAACCAGTTGACAAGGAACTTGTGAAAGCGACGCTGGCGTTACTCGGAATCGACCGCCCGTACATCCTCGCAGTTGGCACGCTGGAGCCCCGCAAGAACATCGAGTTGCTCATTGAAACGTTCGAGAAGTTGACCAGCTTCAGCGGCTATCTCGTGTTGGCCGGCATGACAGGATGGAAATGTGAGCCCATATTGAAGAGAATAGAATCGTCGCATTGCGCGGCCCGAATCCGCCGGATAAACTATGTGGATGATTCTCAACTTCCTTCTCTTTATTCTGGCGCGCAGGTGCTAGCGTTGACCTCTCTCTATGAAGGATTTGGGTTTCCGCCGCTGGAGGCGATGGCTTGCGGAACGCCAGTTGTCTCGTCACACGGCGGTTCGCTCAGCGAGGTGCTCGGCGGTGCGGCGCTATTCGTTGAGCAATTCGAATCCGATCTCTGGGCTGTGCAGATTGGCAGGGCGCTGTCGGATGCGGATTTGCGGCAAAGATTGATCACAGATGGAAAGAAACAGGCGGCAAAGTACACCTGGCGGGAGACAGCGCTAAAGACCTGGAAGGTTTACAGAGGGCTTTGAAAGTCATAAAGATTTCGAAATGGGCAAGTACAATGAAAATCGCAATTGACGCAAGGTGGATATTCCCCGAGATTTCAGGGATTGGAGCTTATACGCGCGAGTTGATCAAACATCTCGCACTGCTCGACAGAAAGAACGAATATGTGATACTCGCAAGGAATGCGGCACTCAGGGATCGTACGCTTTCCGAAACGAACCTGAAAACTGCTCCCAATTTCTCTTTCCGCATCATTGACTGCGGTGTTTTTTCAATTTGGAACCAGTTGCTGCTGCCGATATTTCTTAGGCAAAACAACTTCGATATATATCACTCCACGAATTACATGATTCCCCTGCTCGCCTTCCCGCGAAGCGGTAGTGCACGGACTAAATGCGTTGTCACAATCCATGACGTTATTCCGATGATGTTTCCCACACATGCACCAAAATCGAAAAAGGCCAGACTTTTCCCGATTTACCGCCGACTCATGCTTCAAATCGGAGCGAGGGCAAATGCGATAATCACCGACAGCAACGCGTCGCGCGAAGATGTTATCATGCACTTGCAGCTCGACGTTTCGTCGAAAGATAAAGTCAGGACAGTCTACTGCGGTGTATCTGATAGATTCCAACCGCCTCCCGCGCGGACACAAAGAAACGGAGACGAAACCAGAACGATCCTATACGTTGGGCGCTCCGATCCTTACAAGAATGTGGCAACACTCATCTGCGCATTCTCCATAGCGCGCAAGAGAGCGCCGTTCCCGATCAGGCTGACGATTGCAGGTTCCCCTGATCCCAGATACCCTGAGGCTGCGCGCCTGGCGGCGGAATTGGGAGTCCAGGATGCGATAGAATGGACCGGTTACATCCCCGATGCACAACTAGTCGCAGCCTATCAGCAGTCCGATGTGCTTGTCCATCCGTCCAGATACGAGGGATTTGGATTGCAGGTTGCGGAGGCAATGGCGTGCGGTCTGCCGGTCATCTGCAGCGATGCTGGTGCATTACCGGAAGTGGCCGGCGACGCTGCTATCATGTTGAAACCCGACAAGGTGCAGGGTTTTGCAGCCAAGATACTCAATGTCCTGGCTGATCCGATTCTCGCGCAGCAAATGTCAGAAAAAGGCCAACGACAGGCCGCGAAATTCACCTGGGATAGGACGGCTGCTGAAACGCTTGCAATCTACGAGGAGATATCGCGTGCCTGACTTTCCACACGAGTGGTCAAAACTGAATGTGATTCTATGTCATGACTGGCTGACTGGAATGCGCGGCGGAGAGCGCGTGCTGGAAATCCTCTGTGACGCCTTCCCAAAAGCGCCTATTTACACGCTGATCCATAACCCCGTTGCGATATCGAAGAAGATCAACGATCATGAGATCAGGACTTCATGGCTGCAAAACGTGCCTGGCATCATGACTCGCTATCGTTATTTCCTTCCTCTCTTCCCTTCGGCAATCGAGGGCATGCATCTGCCAAATGCCGATTTACTGATCAGCACAAGTCACTGCGTTGCCAAGGGACTGCGAACGAAACCAGGCACAAAACATCTCTGCTATTGCTTCACGCCTATGCGCTACGCATGGACCTTTCACAACGAGTATTTCGGAGGTAATTCCGTCAAGTCCCTTATTGCCCGAGCTGTGCTTCCATCCTTGCGAAACTGGGACAAGAAATCTTCTCGGCGAGTCCACAGATTTCTCGCGTTGAGCCGCCATGTGCAAAAGAGAATCAAGGATTTCTACGGTCGCGACTCCGATGTTGTCTATCCACCCGTTGACACCAGTCGGTGGACATTGGCGAACGGAGCCCGGAGCGGCGGGTTCGATTTGATCGTTTCCGCACTCGTCCCGTACAAGCGTGTTGACCTCGCGGTGCGCGCGTACTCCAGGCTTGCATATCCGCTGAAAATTGTAGGAGTAGGCACGGAACTCGCTGCGCTTCGCCGGATTGCGTCACCAAACATCGAGTTTTTGGGACGACAAACGGATGACGCAATACTCGCTCTTTATCGCACATGCAGACTATTGATTTTCCCTGGCGAAGAGGATTTCGGACTCGTGCCTGTTGAAGCCCAGGCATGCGGCGCGCCAATCGTCGCTTATCGCAAAGGCGGGGTTCTGGAAAGCGTTGAAGAAAACGTCACCGGCGTTTTCTTCGATACGCAAGACGAGGATTCGCTTCTCGATGCTGCAAGCCGATGCGCCACTGCCAGATTGGACGCAACGACTATTCGAGCCAACGCGGAACGTTTCGGTATTCAGAATTTTATCGACGGCCTTGAAGACAGCATTGTTAAATGCATGAAACGAGAGCGATTTTAACGTTTTTTGATTGTGCGCACTGACGGATTGCATCGCCGTCCGCGCAATCGCCGGCGGATGGCAGATTTCAGGCTGATAAGGGAGCACATATGTCGCAATTGATCGACACTTTAGAGCACAAGTCGCAGCGTTTTTATTTTGTCACATCGCTGGGACTAGTCCTGTTCGTTGGGATTGCCGATTATTTGACAGGTATCGAGATGTCTTTTTCGGTGTTTTACTTGCTGGGCGTGGCCCCTGCGACATGGTTTGTCGGCCCGCGCTTCGGCATGCTGCTATCAACGCTTAGCGTTGGCATATGGCTCGCCGGCGTTCTATTTCCAAACGACTTTACTGGTAGTGCGTCCATTTTGATCTGGAATGCTATGATCACGCTTTCTTTTTACTTCACAGTAGTCTGGCTGTTGACACATTTGCGTTCGCTAAACCGGCAACTGGAAGAGCGTGTCCGCCTACGAACCGAAGCCCTTACCGTTGAAATGTCAGAGCGTGAACGGCTGGCGCGGGAAATTTTGAATGTCGGCGAACGGGAACGTCAACGGATCGGTCGGGAATTCCACGACGGATTGGGACAGCACTTGACGGCAACCGCCATGGCTGGACATGTGCTGCAAAAAAAACTCAGCGATAAATCGCTTGCTGAAGCCAGAGATGCCAACGGTCTCGTTCAAATGGTGGAGCGTGCCATTGAAATCAGTCGCCAATTGGTGCAAGGACTTTCGCCCGTAGACATGGCAGGCGAGGGACTCATGTATTCGCTGCGCGTGCTGGCTGGCAATATCGGAGAACAGACTGGGATTCCATGCCGCTTCATCTGCGAATATCCTGTGCTTATTCGTGATTCCACAATCGGAATGCATTTATACCGGATTGCACAGGAGGCTGTCAACAATGCGGCTAAACACGCACAGGCTTCCAGTATCAGCATCCGTCTTTCCATAGCCGGAGATACCGTCACACTGATCGTGACTGACGACGGCATTGGACTCCCAAAACCGTTGCCGAAGGATGGCGGCATGGGGTTGCGCATAATGGAACAGCGGGCGGCGATCATCGGAGCGTCTTTTGCCATCGAGCGGGCGCTTGATGGCGGCACAGTTGCAACATGCACATTAAGGAGGCAGGTATGACAGTCCAAAAGAGCCTGATATTTCTGGTGGATGACCACCCGCTCGTGCGGGAGTGGCTCACAAATCTGATCAATCAACAGCCCGACTTGATAGTCTGCGGGGAAGCCGATGATGGACCGAAAGCTTTGCAGGAGATTTCAAGGGTTCAACCGCAAGTCGCGATCGTGGATATCTCATTGAAGAGCAGTTCCGGTCTGGAATTGATCAAGGATCTCACTCGAGTCTCTCCCGAACTGGCCGTAATAGTCCTGTCGATGCACGATGAACTGCTTTACGCAGAACGTGTATTTCGTGCCGGCGCCCGCGGTTATGTCATGAAGCGGGAGTCAACACAAAAGATGGTGGAGGCAATTCGCTGTGTGCTTGACGGAAAACGCTATATGAGCGGCCGAGTTGCCGCTGCAATGGCGGAGAGACTTGTAGACGGTCACAATGTCGACACATCACCGATTATGTTGCTCAGTGACCGCGAATTGGAAGTTTTCGAGCTGCTCGGACAAGCACGGGAAACAAGCCAGATCGCCGAATCCCTGCACATAAGCATGAAAACGGTTCAATCATTCTGCGCACGCATCAAGGAGAAACTGAACATCAACACTGAGAGAGAACTTCTTCGTGAAGCGGTTCAGTGGCAGGAAAATCGCCACAAGCGCTAAAGTCCCATTCCAATAGCATGTAAGGCGCAGCCCCACATGCTATTGCGGTCATAGCTCTTTTGAAAAAGAAAAAAGACTAAACGTCAATATTACTGGCGAAATTCCTTGTGAACAACGCCATTTGCCCCGTACCCGTACAGGAAAGAGAATGCCCGTTCATTGCCGGTTTGTTTGTTTTCCTTGCTTCCTTTGCATGGTATCTCCACAAGCATATTCGCAATCACGAAACTAATGTCGCATCGTGAGGCTACTTACAATGATGCAAACATCGTCTATATGCTCGAACAAATATTTTCATACTGGGCGCCCAGTCGTGGGAACAAATACGTCGCAGTACCGGATCTCAACAGCCACTACTTTCCATTGATTCGGATACGAATATTGATTTTGGATAGAGGAAGGCTTGACACGCGGCCCCTTCTTGCCTAATGTCACGCGGTTTCAGTTCGTCAGGATGGAACCGACGCAATCGCAGCAAAACAGAAAAAGAGCAGATCCATGGAAGCATATGCCGTAATAGCAACGGGTGGCAAACAGTACAGAGTGAAGGCAAAAGACACCCTTCAAGTGGAACTTCTGAAGGCCGAACCCGGTCAGCAGATTGACATGACGCCGGTTCTGGCGTTGTCGGACGGTGCCACATTGCGTGTTGGCAAGCCGCATATTGAAGGCGCCAAGGTCGTGGTCAGTGTCGTCAAACACGTGCGTGGCGAAAAGCTTATTTCCTTCAAGAAGAAGCGCAGAAAAGGCTTTAAGAAAAAGAAGGGTCATCGTCAGGATCTGACTATGATCAAAGTGGAAAGCATCCAGTAGCCCCGGAGTTCAAACATGGCAACCAAAAAAGCGGGTGGCTCAGGTAGAAACGGTCGCGACAGCAACGCTAATCGGCTTGGAGTAAAACGATCCGATGGCAGAACAGTGACAGCGGGAAGCATCTTGGTCCGCCAACGTGGCACGAAAATGTTGCCAGGCCGAAATGTGGGAGTTGGGCGCGATCACACGCTTTTCGCCCTCAAGAATGGCGTTGTGAAGTTCGAGAAGACCGGCAGACGGATCAGCATTCTCGAATCCGCAGCCGTATAGTCCAAACACCGGTTCAAACACGTGAAATCTCGCAAGTTCGTAGACTCAGTCGTTGTGTACGCTTTTGGCGGCAATGGCGGTGATGGGTGTGTCAGCTTCAGGCGCGAAACTCATGAGCCTCACGGCGGACCCAACGGCGGCGACGGCGGCGATGGCGGAAGCGTAATCCTGAAAGCTGACAAAGACACCGACTCACTTCTCCGCCTTTTTTTTGTTCCCCACCAGCGCGCCGAAAATGGCGAACACGGACGCGGTAAGGACCAGTACGGACACTGCGGAAAAAATTGTGTTATCAAAATTCCGCTCGGCACAGAAGTCTGGAATGTCACGACGGGCGAGATGCTGGCCGATATCGTCAATGATGGAGAGGAGCTTGTTGTGGCACGCGGGGGAAAAGGCGGCCTCGGCAACATCCACTGGAAAACCGCCACGCACCAGGCTCCCCGTGAACATACAGAGGGCGAGCGCGGCGAGGAAGTCTCCTTGCGGCTTGAGCTCAAGTTAATGGCCCATATTGGTCTTGTCGGATTCCCGAATGCAGGAAAATCATCGCTTCTCGCTCGCATCAGCGACGCTCATCCAAAAATAGCGGCCTATCCATTCACCACGCTGAACCCGATCATCGGGACCATGATATTCGAAGACTATACCAGGCTCACTGTTGCCGATCTGCCCGGCCTTCTCAAAGACGCTCACAAGGGAGTCGGACTCGGCCACGACTTCTTGCGACATATCGAACGATCGCGCTTTCTTGTCTTTGTTGTCGACATGGCTGGAACGGACGGCAGAGCGCCCCAAGAAGATTATGCGGCCCTCAAACGCGAACTTAAACTTTACAGCAAGGATCTAGCTGCCCGCCCATCGCTTGTGGTCGCGAATAAGATGGACATGCCGGAGGCCAAAGAAAATCTAAAGCTGTTCAAGAGAAAGACCCGAACGAAGCCAATCCCTGTATCAGCCTCTACCGGTGATGGAATCAATGCGTTACGGGAAGCCATACGCGATCTCGTCGATAAGAATGCATAAGTTTGCTTTACGCTGGTGATTCGCTTCCTGGTTGTGGATCATTTCCTGCTTTCTGACGGCCGAGAATCCACGCTTGCCGACATGACGTGACTCAGATAACTGTCAGGCGATCTCGTCGCCCTGTCAAGTAATTCAGAGAATGTTTCCAAAAACAGGCGACGGGCAAGTTCATTCGATGCATCGGATTCTACAGGCAATTTTCGCACATCGTTATCAGTTCGTTTTTCCTTGTCCGATGTTGACTTCTGCTGCTCGTTGAGCGAGTTGAGTGCATCCTTGGCTTTGGCCAAATCTGTGCACTTCTCAAAAACATCCAGTACTTTGTGATAAATCTTTTTTTCAGGGAATGGCACCCCTTTCGTGCCTATCGCTTGCCAATCATCCTCAGCCAGTTTCATCGCATCATCGAAGATTGATGATTTATGCAAAACCAAATCCTTGATGTCAGCATGCCTTGTGCTCCATTCCGACAGTGTCATAACCCTGTTCACAATCTCCCCATCTTGACCTTTATAACTCACGAAGACAGAAAGTTCCTCAACAACCTCGTTTTTAAGCGCACCGTATTCCTCTGCTCTCAGTATCATATTGGCAACTCGCCCATCATGGCCGCTGTATTTGACAACGTAGTAATCCGGCGCCCCACCCCTGCTATCGTCTTTACCGCCTGCACCGAAGTGGTCTGCACCTCCGGCGGAAACCTGAAAAAACCACGCTGCCAGGGTTATCACAGAAAGCCATCTCTTTATATTAATGTATTTGAGCGATAATGAGCGTCGAATCAAGGGCCGTCCTTGAGTGCATTTCCTGTGTTCACTAGGCTTCGCCAATATATTCATAAACCTATTCCTTTTCCATATACAATCGGTGATGATGGTAGCTCGAAGAAATGCGCAATGAAAGTCAAGATACGCGCATGCATGCAATCCTGTTCTGCGCAGAATCAGGATACTGGACACGACACCCGCAACGCAATACTATCTGACATTTCTCAGAGTGAAAGGGGTATAATTTGGATAAGATCGTTGAGGGCGTCTGTTGGTATCTGGCGTTTCTGTTTTCAGTGACAGTGCATGAAGCTGCGCATGCGTGGATGGCAAAGTTTGGCGGTGACATGACAGCATATCACGGAGGCCAGGTTTCGCTGGATCCCCTTCCCCATATACGGCGCGAGCCGGTCGGCATGGTGCTGTTTCCTTTGATCTCGTTGTTCGCGATGGGTTGGCCGTTTGGTTACGCAAGCACGCCATACGATCCTGAATGGGCGCATCGTTATCCAAAAAGAGCGGCTTTGATGTCTTGCGCCGGTCCGATTTCCAATCTGCTTCTGGTGTTTCTGTCGGGAATAATAATCAAAATAGGGACGACCATTGGATACTTTGCCGCCCCTCATTCAATTGGGAATGCCACCGTCACAATCGCATCGCATCCCGGGGCCTGCACCTCAGTCGCCCTCTTGGTCAGTATGATGTTTACGCTTAACCTGATCCTGACCGTCCTCAATCTGATTCCATTTCCACCGCTCGACGGCAGTGGTGCAATAGCGCTATTCATGTCTGACGAAACAGCGCGGCGCTATCGCGCTTTTGTCCGCAATCCGACATTCGGCTGGATCGGTCTTCTCCTCGCGTGGAAAGTATTCAATCCACTTTTCCATCCCATCTTCCTTTATGCGATCAATCTGCTCTATCCTGGAATGCGATATGGGTGAACAGTTCTTCTTGATGAAAGGCTCAATGTCCAAGTCTTAAATTTCAAGGCTCAAGTTCGTTCATGTGTTTCTTCAAACTTGAGACTTGTGTCTTGGTCTTCCTGTTCGTTCTTGTCGTACGCAATGAAGTGAGCGGATCGAGGCTCTCCTACGGCCGTACAAACACTTTGCGTCGGTAGAACTCCAGTTCGGCGATGGATTCGCGGATGTCGGCCAGAGCCCTGTGCTCCTCACTTTTTTCCGGAGGACGACATGCCTTGCCGTACCAGCGTTTTACGAGCTGCTTCACTGTGCTCACATCAATGCTTTGGTAATGGAAGAAATCGTGAAGCTTAGGCATATACTTGACCAGGAAACGCCGGTCCTGTCCTATCGAGTTCCCGCATAATGGGGCGCTTCTAATCTTGCAATAGCGCCGAAGAAACTTCATCGTCAGCAGCTCAGCTTCCGAGGTCGGGATACCAGCCTGCCGCACCCGCTCAATGAGACCGCTCTTCGTATGTGTCTTCACGCACCAGGCATTCATTTCTTTCAAGGTCTTTTCGCTCTGCCTGATCGTCAGCACGGGACCTTCCGCAATGATCGTCAACTCGCTATCCGTAATGATCGATGCAATTTCCAGAAGAACATCCTTTTTCGGATCCAGCCCGGTCATTTCACAGTCCATCCAAACGAGGTAATCGTCGCGTCGCTTTGCTGTTGCTTTTGCCATTGTGTTCTCCACCTTATTGATCGGGATTCAACCACTGGAAATGTGCAGTTTTCCCATGAGAACAGCAAGGCTATTGCTCTCGCTGATCTCGCGTGCGATTCTAATAAGAATGTGACAGCGCCTGTCTTACCAGCCATCAGTCATGGTGCAATCGGGCGATGTATAGTCAAACCGTCAGTCGTATAGCTCCCATCCGCACTCTCCGGCAGTATTGCATCAACCCAATTGGTCAATGACGACGTAGCAACTTGAAACACTATACCGCATGTGCCGTCGTTGTTGGTCGGAACTCTCCATGCGTATTGATAGTAATACTGTTTCAGGCCATAATATGAGCTGACCTTTGCCAGTGCATC